>NCDQ01000035.1 GCA_002280275.1 Caulobacter vibrioides
ACGGCGCTGAAGATCGCGCTCGCGTACCACCGCGCCCGGGGCAAGGGGACCAAGACCCGGCTGATCGGACGCGAGCGCGGCTATCACGGCGTGGGCTTTGGCGGCATCTCGGTGGGCGGGATCCCGAAGAACCGGATGTACTTCGGGTCTCTGCTGACCGGGGTCGATCACCTGCCCCACACCCATGGCCTGCCGGGCAACGCCTTCGCCAAGGGCCAGCCCGAGATTGGCGCGCACTTGGCCGACGATCTGGAGCGGATCGTCGCCCTGCACGACGCCTCGAACATCGCCGCCGTCATCGTCGAGCCCGTGGCGGGCTCAACCGGCGTGCTGATCCCGCCCAAGGGCTATCTGGAGCGCCTGCGGGCCATCTGCGACAAGCACGACATCCTGCTGATCTTCGACGAGGTGATCACCGGCTTTGGTCGGGTCGGCGCGCCATTCGCGGCCGACCGCTTTGGGGTCACGCCCGACATGATCTGCATGGCCAAGGGTTTGACCAACGCGGCCGTGCCCTGCGGCGCCGTCGCGGCGTCCGGCAAGATCTACGATGCGATGATGGACGGCGCCGACGCTCCGATCGAGCTTTTCCACGGCTACACCTATTCGGCGCACCCGCTGGCCTGCGCTGCGGGCCTGGCCACGCTGGAGACCTATCGTGAGGACGATCTCTTCGCGCGGGCCGCTGGGCTGGAAAGCTATTGGCAGGACGCGATGCACAGTTTGGCGGACGCTCGCCACGTCGCGGACATCCGCAACCTTGGCCTTGTCGCGGGGATCGAACTGGAACCCCGCCCCGGCGCGCCCACCGCCCGGGCGATGGAGGTCTTTGAGACCTGTTTCGACGAAGGCCTGCTGATCCGCGTGACCGGCGACATCATCGCCCTGTCACCACCGCTGATCCTGGAGACGGATCACATCGACCGAATTGTGGAAACGATCCGACGCGTGTTGGCAAAGGTCGAATAGGCGGTTCGCGCCCCAGGGGCGCGGCCAAGGGCTAGGCGGGCTTACGCTCTGGAAAGCCGCGCCACTCCACCCAGTCGCCATAGGGATGGCAGGTGGCCAGGATCGTGGTGTCGCCATCCGGCCAACGCGTGCAGCGCAGTTGGACCTCACGGCGGTCGGGCGTCCATTCCAGGCCGATCTCGACCAGTGGCCGGTCGACCGTGGCTCCCGCGCCGGCGGCGGCCATCATCTTGGCGATGTCCTGACGTTCCTGGTCGCTGAGGTACTGAATGAACATGGTGTGGACCACGGCGCGACACACGCCTTCGTCCTGACGCTCGGCCAGCCGCTGGGCGAGCCACAGCTTGGCGTCGCCACGATGGACGCGCGGCGGGTGGGCGACGGCGATCTTCAGAGCCGCTTCCAGCCGCTGGGAGCGCGCGGGTTGGTCGGCCCAGGTGAAGGATAGCAGTCGCTCGCGATGCGACGGGTCCAGAGCGCTCAGCGGGCTCAAATCAACGCCCTGCGCAGAAGCGATCGATACTGCGGCGACAGGCGGATTGGCGCCGCGCCAGGCAGGAGCGATGCGGACCGGCGAGGTGGTGTCGCCCGCCGTGATCGTACCCAGCTGGTAGGCGTAGCGCGCCAGATTGAGGTTCAGACCGCAGCTCGAGCCAAGCTCAAGGATCTGAAACGGCATCGGCCGCTGCGCCGCCACCGCCATCAGGGCCGAAATCACCGCCCCGCCCCGGGCGACCTCATTGGTTTGGGTCGGATAGCGCATCCAGTCGGCGATGAACTGGTCTTCCTGCGCCAGCGCCTCGGCGATCGCGCCGTCGAAGTCGTCGTGCTCGCCGTTGTAGAGATCGGCGAGATATTGCGGCTTGCCGCGGCGCGCGAGGGCGTGAAGCGCCCCATTGACCCGCATCGCAACGGCGGCGGCGGCGGGATCTCCGCGCCAGCTCTCGACCATCTTCTTGCTTTGCGGCGCAAGCGGGAGCTGCCGATCGACGGCCTCCAGGACAGAGGCGACGAAGTCAGAGCCCGTCGAGCGGCAGTTTTCCGCCTGGCGCACGAACTCATACTTAGCGCCAGTAACGAGCATCTTCATAAAATACAATCCACACGGGCAACGCGTCCCGAAAGTGGGACAGTTCAGTTGAGAGCGTCGGCGTCGAGTTACGCAGACGTCGTATTCTTTGGCTTCTTCTCGTTACGCGGCCATCGGCACCTAAGGGCGCCGCCCGTTAAGGCCGAATAAATTACGATCAGTCTTTTCGGTGACACTATGTCGCGCCCCAAAATGGGCACACCCCAAACGTCGTTAAGACCCGCGCAATCACTCTTGTATAGCTCTGGGGGTCGGCTTCCAGAGGCAGATTCCGCGCTTTGGCGACTACGTCAAAAAGGGGCGGTTAGCGGCGGGGCTATGAGGCGGACCGGCCATTGAGTAGTGAAATGATGACGACCGATATGAAGATTCCGAAGAAGCTCAGCCTGTCGTTCGTTTTCATCTGCGTTTCCGCAGCGGTCATGATGGTTGTCTTTTTGGCGACGATCCTGATGATCCGCACCTCGACTGAGAACAACAACCTCAGCCAAGAAATTCACGCAGACGCCCTGGCGCTTGAGACCGCTATCCTTCGACAGAACAGCCAGTTCCGCGGCTATCTGGTCACCGGCGACGACACCTACCTCAAGTCTTACTATGAGGGCCGAGACGAATACGACCAGGTCTCGGCGAAGCTGTCGTCCACCCTGACCGACCCCGAGATGCTGAAGCACATCGAGGCCTCGCGCGCCGCGACCCTGGCCTGGCGCAAGGAATGGGGCGATCGTCTGATCGCGGTCGTAAAGTCGGGCCAGCGCGACGCCGCGCAACAAGAAGTCCGTGACGCCGGCAAGAAGGTGCTGGTCAGCGCTGCGGTGCTGCCCCTGCGCGAAGTCCGCAACGCCGAGGTCAAGAACATCGCGGAGAACGGCGCACGCCAGGAAACCGCTATCGTCACCGCCATCGCGGCGCTCGCCATCGGCGGCATCGCCCTGATCACCATCGCCATGCTGGCCGCGCGCAGCCTGAGCCGCTCGATCGCACGCCCCATCACGACGCTTACTGCGGCTATGACGCAGCTGGCGCGCGGCGATAATGACATCGCGGTCGACGCCAATCGCGGCGACGAACTGGGCGACATGGCCCGCGCCGTGCTCGTGTTCCGTGACGCCGCCCTGGCGAAGGCCGAGGCCGACCGCGCCAAGGAAGAGGCCGATCGCGCCAAGGCTGAGGCCGACCGCGCGAAGCTGGGCGCCGAGGCGGCCCAGCGTCGCGTGGTGGAGACGCTGGACACGGCGCTGGCCGCCCTGGCGTCCGGCGACCTGACCCACGTCATCAGCAACCCGTTCGAGCCCGAGTACGAGCGCCTGCGTCAGTCGTTCAACAGCGCCGTTGAAGGTCTTGAACAGAGCATTTCCGGCGTCGCGCGCTCGGCCAAGAGCGTGCGCTCAGGCGCCGCCGAGATCTATACGGCCTCCGAGGATCTCTCGCGCCGCACCGAGCAGCAGGCCTCGCGTCTGCAGGAGACGACGACGGCGACCAAGCAGGTCACGGTCATGGTGGGCGAGACCGCCCAGCGCGCCGCCGACGCCCGGACCGCGATCGAGGTCGCCAACGGCAACGCTGCGGAAGGCGGCGCGATCGTCACCGAGGCGATCTCGGCCATGGACGCCATCCAGACCAGCTCTGAAGAGATCAGCCAGATCATCAACCTGATCGACAGCATCACCTTCCAGACCAACCTGCTGGCGCTGAACGCTGGCGTCGAAGCGGCCCGGGCCGGCGACGCGGGCAAGGGCTTCGCGGTTGTGGCCTCGGAAGTCCGCGCCCTGGCCCAACGTTCGGCCGATGCGGCGCGCGACATCAAGACGCTCATCCACACCTCATCCGAGCAGGTGGCCAGCGGCGTGCGCCGCGTCGGCGACACCGGTCAAATGCTGACGCTGATCGGCTCGAAGATCGGCGACACGAACACGCTCATCAACGAGATCGCTCACAACACCGAAACGCAGGCCGACAACCTGAAGCAGGTCAGCAGCGCCGTGGCGAGCATGGACAGCATGACCCAGCAAAACGCGGCGATGGTGAAGGAAGCGACTGCAGCGGCGCGCAGCCTAGCCGGGGAAGCCGACGAGTTGGCCACCCTGGTCGCCCGCTTCCGCCTGCGCTCGGCGGACTTCGGCCAGGCCTCGTCCTCGACCGCCCGCACGCTGAAAGTGGCTGGCGCCGGCCGGGGCTGACCCGGCGGCGCGCCACACTCCACGACAAACCGGAACCACCCCATCAGGCGCCCGCACGGCGCCCGAGCCAACACGCTCGCGCCTCACGACGCCGAGACGCGACCTATTGAACCAAATAAAGCACGAGAAAAATGGACATATTGTCGCAGCCACCCCCTGCGATCGATAAGTCTAGATTCATCCTATTGCTTTAGAAGACGCCCCAACAGAACTCACAACTACACAAGACACAAAAGAGAAAACGGAACCCTCTCATGAAACATCTGCTCGCGACCGCTGCGATTGCGCCCCTCCTGATGTTTTCTCATGCGAACGCAGAGGCGCTGAGCGCTGATGGCGCCGAAGGTGCAAAGCCCGCGGCTGCGGAGACCGTCCAAAGCGCCGGCGGCAAGGCCAACCGCGAGGCGGTGTTCTCGACCGGCGTCGCCAAGGGCCGCGACCGCCTCGACAGCGCAACCTCGACGAGCGCGCTGCTCGGCACGGACGCTGAAACCTTCGGCGCCCGTTCGCTGGGCGAAATCCTACGCAACATCCCTGGCATTCGTGTCGAGTACGCAGGCGGCGAAGGCAACGCGAACTACTCGATCCGCGGCCTGCCGCTTTCGGGCACGGGTTCGAAGTACATGCAGCTCCAGGAAGACGGCCTCCCGGTCCTGGAATTCGGCGATATGCTGCAGTTTACGTCTGATATGTTCATGCGCGCCGATCTGAATCTCGCGCAGATTGAGACGATCCGCGGTGGTTCGGCCTCGACCTTCGCGTCGAACTCGCCAGGCGGCGTGATCAACCTGCTGTCCAAGACCGGCACCACCGAGGGCGGCGCCGTCCAGGGCACCTATGGTCTGAACTACGGCGAAAAGCGCCTCGACGCTGACTACGGCGCCAAGATCAGCGACACCCTGCGCTTCCACGTCGGCGGCTTCTACCGTCAGGGCGAAGGCCCGCGCGACGTCGGATACACCGCCTACAAGGGCGGCCAGATCAAGGCCAACCTGACCAAGACGCTCGAGAACGGCTACGTCCGCGTCTACGCCAAGCTGATGGACGACCGCACCCCGTCCTACCAGTTCGTTCCGATCCGCGTGAGCGGCACGAACGCCGACCCGACGTTCTCGAGCCCGGCGAACTTCGACCTGAAGACCGACTCGCTGCTGTCGCCCTTTACCAGCAACATCCTCACGCTGGACAGCGCCAACAACATCGCCCGCGACGACATCCGTGAAGGCCAGCGCGCCAAAGTCGCGTCGGTGGGTCTCGACACGCAGGTCGACGTGAACGGCTGGACCATCACCGAGAAGTTCCGCATCTCGAAGATCTCGGGCGGCGTCCTGCAAGTCCGCCCGATCGCTGTCGCGCCCGCAGCGGCGCTTGCTTTCGCCTACGGCGGCGCCGGCGCCGCACTGAGTTTCGCTACAGGCCCGCAGCGCGATCAGGCGATCACTAACCCTACAGCGCTCAATGGCAATGGCCTGATGACGTCGGCGCTGATGATCAAGAGCGATATCGATAGTCTTGATAACGCGACGAACGATTTGCGAGCCAGCCGTGTCTGGAACGTCGGTGAAGGCAAGCTGACGACCACGGCCGGCTACTATAAGTCATCGCAGGACTTCAACTCGTTCTGGTCGTTCCTGAACATACTGACCGACGTCAATGGCGACGGCCAAACCTCGCTGATCAATGTACGCACAGCCACTGGCGTGCCGACTACGCAAGACGGCCTAGTCGCCTACGGCATCGGCGGGGCGCTCTTCCACCGGACCTACAAGGTTAGCAACAGCGTCGATGCCCCCTATGCCTCGCTCAACTACCACATCGGCAAAGTCGCCATTGGCGGCAGCCTCCGCTATGACATGGGCAAGGTGGACGGGACCCTCTATGGGGCCGAATTGGGCGGTGGCCGATCGGGTGTAGTCTCGCGCGACATGAACGGCGATGGCGTGATCTCCTTGGCGGAAACCAAGGTCGCCGCCTTGCCGCTAGGCCAGCCGGGTCGCCTAGACTACGACTATGAATATCTCAGCTATTCAACGGGCGTGAACTATCGTGTCGCAGAGCAGCTGGCCGTCTTCGCCCGCTACAGCCGTGGCGGTCGCTCTTCGGCGGAAAAGCTGTTGTTCACGCCGGCGGTCAACTACGACACCGGGAAGCTGCTGGACGACGATAGTGCTTACGACACCGTGAAACAGGCCGAGCTTGGCCTGAAGTACCGGGCCTCAGACATGACCTTCAACGTCACGGCTTTCTCGGCCACGACCGGTGAACGCAACGTCCAGGTCGTAAGCGACGCCAATGGTCAGGCCGACATCTTGAACATTGTTCGCAGCTATGAGGCCAAGGGCGTCGAGTTTGAAGCGTCCCTTCGCAAAGGCCCGTTCAGCGTGACCGCCGGCGCCACCTATACGGACGCCAAGATCACGAGCGACGCTCAGTTCCCAGAGCTCGTCGGCAACAAGCCGCGCCACCAGGCGGACTTCATCTACGCGGTGACCCCGCAGGTGGACCTGAAGTACGGCACGGTGGGCGTCAACTTGATCGGCACCACCAGCAGCTACGCGCAGGACTCCAACCAGCTGAAGCTGCCGGCCTACACCTTGGTGAACGCCTTCGTGCAGGTCCGCCCGATTGAGAACGTGCAGTTGATGCTGAACGTCAACAACCTGTTCAACACGCTGGCGTTGACCGACTCCGAACAGGCCGCCATCCCGGCCAGCGGCGTCATCCTGGGCCGCGCCTATGCGGGCCGGACCGCTTCGGCGACGCTGCGCTACACCTTCTAAGACAGAGGCGGCCGGAGCGCACAGGCGTTCCGGCCGCAACTTTTTCAACGGCGGCGCAACCATCGGCGACACCAACGCCGTCAAGGGGATCGCGCGCTAGACAGATACCCAGGCCGCTTCCAAAGCGGATCAACAGCGCCGTGGCGCGCGGCCGGCGCGCCCCAGTAAAGCGCCTCGATGGTCAACAGACGACCAACCCTCGTGATGATCCGCTTCCGCAAGCGCCCCGACGGCGGCTGTCGCAGACCAGGATCTCCCGGAGCGACGCCCCCCGAGACAACGCACAGACGGTCCGTCGAGGCCCCACACGGCGCACAGACCGTTACGCTGGCGTCGCAAAACCTCAGATTGAATTAAGCTGAGATCAATACAGCAAAGAAAAATGGACACAATGTCGCACCCGTGAACTAGGGGCTATAAGCTCATATTTACCTTATTGATTTAGCAGGGACGCCAACATCACCCCAAACTACACAACAAATACATATAAGTACGGAGCGCCCTCATGAAGTATTTGCTCGCGACCGCCGCTATCTTACCCCTTTTGGTGTTCTCGTCTGCGTACGCCGAAGCGCTGAGCGCTGACGCCGCTGAGGGCGCCAAGCCAGCGTCGGAGAAGGCCGTCCAAAGCGCTGGCGGCAAGGCGAGCGGCGAGGCGGTGTTCTCGACCGGCGTCGCCAAGGGTCGCGACCGCCTTGACAGCGCAACCTCCACGAGCGCCCTGCGCGCCTCTGAATTCGAGACCTATGGCGCCCGTTCTCTGGGCGAGGTCCTGCGCAACATCCCCGGCATCCGCGCCGAGTACGCGATCGGCGAAGGCAACGCGAACTACTCGATCCGCGGCCTGCCGCTGTCGGGCACCGGCTCGAAGTACGTCCAGCTCCAGGAAGACGGCCTGCCCGTCCTCGAATTCAGCGACATGTATCAGGTCATCGCTGACATCTTCATGCGCGCCGACCTGAACGTTTCGCAGATCGAGACAATCCGCGGCGGCTCGGCCTCGACCTTTGCGTCAAACTCCCCCGGTGGCGTGATCAACCTGATCTCCAAAACCGGCGACGCCGAGGGCGGCGCCGTGCAAGGCGCCTACGGCCTGAACTACGGCGAAAAGCGCCTCGACGCTGACTACGGCGCCAAGCTCAGCGACACCCTGCGCTTTCACGTCGGCGGCTTCTACCGTCAGGGCGAAGGCCCCCGCGACGTCGGCTACACCGCCTACAAGGGCGGCCAGATCAAGGCCAACCTCACCAAGACGTTCAGCAACGGCTACGTCCGCGTCCATGGCAAGTATCTGAATGACCGCACGCCGGCCTACACCTTTATCCCGATCAAGGTCACCGGCACCAACGCCGATCCGACCTTCAGCAGCCTGACCAACTTCAACATCAAGACCGACTCGCTGCTGTCGCCCTTCGTCAGCAATGTCATCCGGCTTGATGACGCCAACAACCTCGCTCAAGACGATCTGCGCAGCGGCCAGCACGCCGTGGTCAAGTCGGTGGGCCTGGACGCTCAGTTCGATGTGAACGGCTGGACCATCACCGAGAAGTTCCGCTTCTCGGACGTCGGTGGCGGCACCCTGACGATCCGCCCGATCGCTGTGAACCAAGCGGCCGTACTGTCGGTGGCCTATGGCGGCCCTGGCAGCACGCTGAGCTTCGCCACGGGCCCGCAGGCGGGCCAGGCCATCACCAGTCCGTCAACCCTGAACGGCAACGGCCTGCTGACCTCTTCGCTGCAGCTCAACACCAAGATCAAGAGCCTGGACAACGTCACCAACGACATCCGCGCCAGCCGTGTGTGGGACGTCAACGGCGGCGCCCTGACCACGACCGCTGGCTTCTACGCCTCGTCGCAGGACTACGCGACGGACCTGTCGTTCCTCAACGTCCTGGCCAGCGTCGCCGGTGATGGCCAGTCGACACTGATCAACACCCGGACGGCGGCCGGCGTGCCGTTCACGCAGGATGGTTTCGTGTCCTACGGCCTCGGCAACACATTTCGCCGCAGCTACGACATGAACTACCGCGTTAACGCACCGTACGCGTCGCTCAACTACCACGTCGGCAAGATCGCCGTCGGCGGCAGCCTCCGCTACAACCTGGGCACGGTCCGCGGCACGCTTTTCGGCGCCGAACTGGGCGGCGGTCGCGTGGGCCAAACGTCCTTCGACATGAACCGTGATGGCGTGATTTCGACGGCGGAGACAAAGGTCTCGGTCCTGCCGCTGGGTCAGCCAGGTCATGTCGACTATGACTACGAGTACCTCAGCTATTCGACCGGCGTGAACTACCGCGTCGCCGAGCAACTGGCCGTCTTCGCCCGCTACAGCCGCGGCGGTCGCGCCTCGGCCGACAAGATCCTGTTCACCCCGGCGGTCAACTACAACACCGGCAAGCTGGTCGATGACGAGAGCGCCTACGACACTGTCAAGCAAGCCGAGCTGGGCCTGAAGTACCGGATCTCGGGCGTGACCTTCAACGTCACGGGCTTCTCGGCCAAGACCGGCGAACGCAACACCCAGATCGTCAGCGGCGCCGACGGCACCGCCGCAGTCTTGAACATCGTGCGCGGCTACAAGGCCAAGGGCGTCGAGCTGGAAGCGGCGGTTCGCAAGGGTCCATTCAGTGTGACCGCCGGCGCCACCTATACGGACGCCCAGATCACGAGCGACGCTCAGCGTCCGGAGCTCATCGGTAACAAGCCGCGCCACCAGGCCGACTTCATCTACTCAGTGACGCCGCAGGTCGAGCTGAAGTACGTGACTTTCGGCGCGAATGTGATCGGCACCACCAGCAGCTTCGCGCAGGACACCAACCAGCTGAAGCTGCCCGGCTACAAGCTGGTCAACGCCTTCGTCCAGGTCCGTCCGACCGAGCGGGTGCAGCTGATGGTCAACGTCAACAACCTGTTCAACACGCTGGCCCTGAGCGACGCCGAACAGGCCGCGATCCCGGCCAGCGGCGTCGTGCTCGGCCGCACCTATCTGGGCCGGACCGCTTCGGCGACGCTGCGCTACAGCTTCTAAGATAGAACCGGCCGAGACGTTCACGCGTCTCGGTCACCGCCTTAGAGACGCCGGCGCGGGCCCTCCCGCGCCGGCGTCGGCGTCTCTGGGACGGAGCATCGCGCGAAACCTCGGTGACGCCGCTGGGCGATGGCCGCGCCGAAGGCGTGGATCACGGCGACCTTGAAGACGCGGCAGGTTGTCGCAGGCGAGCTAAGCCTCGCTTCATCTTTTGCGATGATTGCTGGTTACTCGTCGCATTTCAGGGAATGACCGTGTCCAAAGCTTGCAGCGGCTGCCGCGATGGCCAGGATTTCGAGACGCCCTTCTCGATGGCTTTTCAGCCGATCGTGCAGCTGTCGTCTGGCGCGGTCTTCGCGCATGAAGCCCTTGCGCGCGGGGCCGAGGGTCAGGGCGCAGGAACCGTGCTGTCGACGATCTCGGACCAGAACCGCTACGTCTTCGACCAGCAGTGCCGCGTGAAGGCCATCGAGCTGGCCACGACGCTGGACCTGCCGCAAACCAACGCCCATCTGTCGATCAACTTCATGCCGAACGCGGTCTATGAGCCCCGCGCGTGCATTCGCCTGACACTGGCGACAGCCATGCGCACGGGCTTCCCGCTCAATCGCCTGATCTTCGAATTCACCGAGAACGAGCAGCTGGACATCCAGCATGTGCTCAACATCCTGCGCACCTATCGCGCCATGGGCTTCAAGACCGCCATCGACGATTTCGGGGCGGGCTATGCGGGCCTCAACCTGCTGGCCAAGTACCAGCCCGACATCGTCAAGCTGGACATGGAGCTGATCCGCGACATCGACCGCGATCGCGGCAAGCGGGTGATCGTCTCCAACCTTTTGAAGATGCTGACCGAGCTGGAAATCCTCGCGGTCTGCGAAGGCGTCGAGACGATCGATGAGCTCTCGGCGCTGCGCGAGCTGGGCGTCGACTACGTCCAGGGCTACGTGATCGCGAAGCCGGTGTTCCAGGGCCTGGCGGCGCCCGACGTAGGCGCGATCATCGCGGCCGATACGACATCGCCACGTCACAGCGCTCATATCGAGCCCCGAATTTCCGCATGATCGTTTCGTCGTGGACGAAACCCAGTTTCTCGTAGAGGTGAATGGCCGCCGCGCATTTGCGGTTGGTCAGCAGGTAGATCTTGTCCATGCCCAGGCTGGCGGCGCGCTCCAGGGTCTTGGCCAGCAGGAACTCCCCGGCCTTCACCCCGCGCGCGCTCTTGAGCACGCCCATCTTGGTCAGCTCGACCCAGCCGTCCTTCGAGACCATCAGCGCGCAGGTCCCGACCACGCCGTGCTCGGCCGTCTCGGCGAACAGCACCACCCCACCCTTGTCTAGGATCAGCTCGCGCGGTCTGGACAGCAGGGCGATGTCATTTTCCTCCAGGGCGAACATCTCCTCGATCCACTGAGCGTTGATCCGATAGAAGGCCTCGGCCAGATCGTCGGAGAAGTCGCGCGTCCAGACCACCGGGGCTCCGGCCGCCTGGGCGCGGCCCAGCAACGACCGCTCAGCCAGCCGCGCTTCCACCCTGGCCAACCCCAATGTGATCAAGGTGAACAATCCCCGGGGTACCAAGGATACCAAGGCCAAACAAAATATTGTGATCTCCATTGATAAGGACCAGAATTTCTTTATGGGCAGCTTCAATTCCACTCCAGCCAGTGACTTTGACCCATTTCCCTTTTTCGAGGTCTTTGTAGTGCTCAAAGAAGTGTTGAATTTGGTCGAGCTGCAATTGATGTAAATCTTGGATTGATTTGATATTGGAATACAGCGGTAATAATTTATCTTCAGGTACAGCCAACAGCTTGGCATCTTGGCCGCCTTCGTCTTCCATCATCAATGCACCGAGGGCGCGGCAGCTAACCACTACACCTGGAAAGAGTGGGAAGGGTGTCAGCACAAGTACGTCAACGGGATCACCATCGCCAGCGATCGTTTTGGGAATGTAACCATAGTTACATGGGTAGTGCATTGCTGTGCCCATGAAGCGATCAACAAACAAGGCGCCACTTTCTTTATC
>NCDQ01000036.1 GCA_002280275.1 Caulobacter vibrioides
AGGCGCGGTGGTTGTCGAGACCCCAGGCCACGCCCGCCTGCAGGTTGGGCGGGGTGGTGAAGGTCAGGAACTGGTGGGCGGCGGCCAGGGCCTTGGCCAGGGGCGGGGCCGCGATCAGGAACCCGACCTTCCAGCCGGTCATGCCAAACAGCTTGCCGGCCGAGCCGATCTTCACCGTGCGCTCGCGCATGCCGGGGAAGCTCATCAGCGGCCGATGCCGCCGGCCGTCGAACACCACGGCCTCCCAGACCTCGTCGCAGACGGCCAGCGCGTCGTGGCGGACACAGACCTCGGCCAGCAGCGCCAGGTCCTCGTCCGGCGTGACCACGCCGGCCGGGTTCAGCGGGCTGTTCAGCACCACCATCCGTGTACGGTCGGAGAACACCGCCTCCAGCATCGCCCGGTCGAACCGCCAGTGCGGCGGCGACAGGCGAACAAGCTTCGGCACGCCGCCGGCCCGGCGCACCAGCGGCAGGTAGGCGTCGTACAGCGGCTGGAACAGCACCACCTCGTCGCCGTGCGAGATCAGCGACGTGAACGCCGCCGCCAGGGCCTCGGTGGCGCCGGAGGTGATGACGATCTCGGTGTCGGGGTCGAGGGCAAGGTCCTGGGTCCGCCCATAGTGGCCGGCGACCGCCGCGCGCAGTTCGGGCAGGCCGCGCATGGGCGGATACTGGTTCGAGCCTTCGATCAGGGCCCGCGCGGCGGCTTCGCGAACGGGCAGGGGGCCTTGGTCGTCGGGAAAGCCCTGGCCCAGATTGATCGCGCCGTGCTGGCGGGCCAGGCTGCTCATGCGCTCAAAGATCGTGGTGGGCAGGTTGTCGAAGACGGGATGAACCATGGCCGAGGCGTAGCATTCCGTCCGGCGGATCGACCATGAAAAAGGGCGCGGCCGAAGCCGCGCCCTTCGCCATCCTTGCGGAAAGCTGGTCTTTAGAAGCGGTACTTCAGGCCCATGCCCACCGACCACAGGCTGGCGGCCTGGTCGACCGTCGGGGTGGCCAGGGTGGCCGGCGAGGCCGTGGTGTAGCTATAGCGATAGGCCGCGCAGGTCGGGTCCGCCGAACCCGCGGCCGTGCCGTCGGCGCGGGCGCACTGGGCGTTGACCACCACGCCGCCGGAACGGCTGTTGGTGTACTCCTTCACCACGCCCCACTTCTTGTCGAGCAGGTTGCCCAGGTTCTGGACGTCCACCGTGAACAGCAGGCTGTGGCCACGGATCGGCGAGGGGATCTCCTGGGCGTACTGGAAGTCGATCCGGTCCACGTTCGGGTTCTTGCCGAAGCCGCGCGGCACGATCTTGCCCATCGGCAGGCCAAACTGATTGACCAGGGCCTTGAGCTTGTCGACCGAGGCCTGGCTGTCGAAGAACACGGTCGTTCCCGAGGCGCTGACGAACTTCAGCGGGTTGGCCGCGTCCGGGCTGTTCAGGTTCGGGATATAGGCCAGGGCGTCGTCGCGCGACACGCCGAAGGTCGGGTTACGACCGCCGGCCGGGTCGGTCATCAGGAAGCTGATCGGACGACCGTCGCGACGCTCGCCAAACAGCGTGAAGCGCGACACCCAGCCCGGACGCAGCTCGAGCTTGTAGCTCAGGTTCACCTTCAGCGAGTTGCGCAGCAGGTTGTTGGACTTGCCCTTGGCCGCGCCGTTGGGGTCCATGTCGAAACCCTGGTCGGCATAGTAGTTGCCGCCCGTGGAGTTGCCGCCGGCGGTGGTGCCGAACTCCGAGATGCCGCCGTACTGGCGACCGTCCTGCCAGGTGTAGGCGGCCCAGGTGTCGACGCCGAAGATGTTGCGGCGGGCCGACAGGGCGACCATCCGCGTCCAGTTCTTGGTCGACGGGTTATAGGCCTGGATGTCGCCGAACAGGCCCAGGTTGGCCAGGTCGGCGTTGGCGACGACTGGCAGGCCCAGGGCCGTGCGGCTGGCGTTGATCGCCGCAGCGTTGGCGCCCGGGATCACCAGACCGTCGTAACGGACGCGACCGTCGGGCGTCAGCTGCTGGACGCCGTTGACCGTCAGGCGACGGGCCCGGGCGTCACGGAAGGCCACATTGGTTTCCGACCAGCTGGCCACCGCGTCGATGCCCCAGTCGATGCCGAACTGGGTGGTCTTGAACGAGAGGTTGGTCTTCCAGTCGGCCGGCATCTTGAAGCCGGGGGCCAGCGAGTTTGTGTAGGCGTTGCGACGGCTGGCGCTGTCGGCGGTCAGCAGGGTCTGAGCGACGGCCGCCGGGCTGGTGATGAACGAGGGCGAGGCCTTGTTGATCGTGAGCAGGGCGTTGCCGGTCGCCGCGTCGATGGCCTGGTTGGTGGCGGGGTCGATGAAGGTGTCGTCGGCCGTCGAGAGCGTGCCGTTGGTGGCGCGGCGGATCGCGAAGCTGTTGGTCAGGGCGCCGGTGGTGCCGCCATAGCTGTTGCCCAGGAACACGTCCGGTAGGCCGCCCGACACCAGGCCAAAGCCGCCCGACAGCTCGAACCAGTCGCTGTTGTACTTGGCCGAGACGCGCGGCATCAGCACGTCGATGCCGTCATAGGTGGTCTGGTTGGAATAGCCGTAGCGGTTGACGAAGTTGGTGTTCAGCGTCGGCTTCTTGTCGGCGGCGTAGCGATCCCAGCGCACCCCGAAGTTCACCGTCAGGGCGTCGGTGACGTCCCAGGTGTCCTGCGCCAGCAGCGAGTGGACCTTGTAGTCCAGCACCGCGGCGGCGTCGGTCGTCGTGCCGGTCAGCGAGTTGCCGTACGACAGTTGGTTGGCCTGGCCCGCCTGGAACTCGGCGACGCTGTCGAAGTAGTAGACCCCGCGCGCGGCCTGCAGGAACAGGTTGTAGATCTCCATCCCGCGATACTGGTAGCCGAGCTTGATCTGGTGGTTGTCGAAGCCGGTGTAGTTGGCGACGAACGAGCCCGAGGTGTCCTTGGTCTTCAGGACGTTGGCCTGACGGAACTGGTCAGGGCCAAAGCCGATCGACGGCACGCCCGACGAGCACGAGAAGGCCGCGCCGGCGCCGAACGCCGGGTCGGTGCAGATCGAGACGTTGGCGAAGCCCTGGCCCACCGGCGGCAGCTGGCCGCGCTGATAGCCGCGGAACGCCACGCGCGCCTCGGTCGCCAGATCCGGGCTCCAGCGCGAATTCAGCTGCAGGGCGTAGTTGTCCTCGTTCTCAGGCTGGACGTACCAGTTGGAGTCCAGGCTGATCGAGGTGGCCGAGGGGCTGCGCTTCCAGACCGAGCTGAACGCGTGACGATAGGTGGCCGACAGGCGGTGGTTGTCGGTGATGTTGTAGTCGATCTTGATCGACGACTTCTCATCGAGGATCGGCTTGACCAGGGCCACCGAGCCCGGCTTCAGCAGCGACGAGGCCGCATAGCCGTTCCAGTTGGCCAGCACGGCGTCGATATCGGCCTGGCTGGCGCCTGCGCCGGTCGAGACGCCGGGGATGCGGTTGAAGGTGTTGGCGAAGCCCGCGCCGATCGGGCCCGTGCCCGTGGTGTCGGAGCTGGAGAACTTCTCGTAGGAGGCCGCGAAGAACAGGCGGTCCTTGATGATCGGGCCCGAGAGGAAGAAGCCGTAGTTGGTCTCGGCGATCTGGTTCTTGACCTTCCGGAAGCCGCTCAGCGGCGCCCGAAGCACGTCGTTGTTGGTGAAGCCGACGATCGGCAGCTGGTTGCCGACGAGGCGGGTGGTGCGCTCGTTGGAGAACAGCGAGCCGTGGAAGTCGTTGCCGCCCGAGCGCATGATCAGGTTCAGCGCGCCGCCGGTGAAGTCGCCGTCTTCGACGTCGAAGGGTACGGCCTGGATCGCGACCTGCTCGAGAGCCTCGAACGAGACCGGGCCGCGGTTGGTCGACAGGCCGCCGGTATTCAGGCCAAAGCTGTCGGCCGAGCGCACGCCGTCGATGGTGATGCGGTTGGCGCGGGGCGCCGAGCCGGCGATGTAGAGACCGCCGGACGGACCCGTGCCACGGGCCACGAAGTCCAGATTGGCCAGCGGGTCGCGCCGGCCGATGTCACGGATGTCGCGCTTGACCGACACCACGGCGTCGATCTCGTCGCGGCCCAGGGTCGTGCGCGAGCCGACATTTGCCAGTTGGCTGGTCGTGGCCTTCTTCGCGGCGGTGATGACCACTTCCGACAGTTCGGTGGCGGGCACCAGGGCCAGACGGACGCGCTGAGCGTCGCCGACGTTCAGGAAGAGATCGCTCAGGGTCTGCGAGGCGAAGCCCTGACCGGTGGCGGTGATCTTGTAGGGACCGCCGACGCGCAGGCCGCGCGCGTCGAATGCGCCGGCGTCGTTGGTGACCACCACCTGATCGGTGCCGCTGGGCACGTGGGTGACGGTGACGGTCACGCCGGCGATCGGCGCGCCCTTGTCATCGACGGTGACGCCGCGCACGGCGGCGGTGGTTTGTTGAGCATAAACGGCCGGCGCGGAGAACGCGAAGGCCAGCGCGCCAAACGCCGCTCCGGCGGCGAGCTTGCGGGCGAAAGACATGGGAACCCCCTCAGGTCGGTCGTCCCCGAGAGTCGGGACGCCTGCCTCGCCCCCTACTGCGCCAAGTATGCAGTTTGTTACTCAATTCGTGACAGTTTCAAAGCAGCGGGCTGGGGCGTGGCTAGACCGCCGCCGCTTGCTCGCCCTCGTCGTCGCTTTCACGCCGCATCTGCCGCGCCAGGTTGGACATCAGGAAGCTCGGGATGTCGCTGACGGGCATCGGTCGGCCGAACAGGAAGCCCTGGAACTGGTCGCAACGCATCTCGGCCAGCAACTGGGCCTGGGCCTGGGTTTCGACCCCCTCGGCGGTGACTTCCAGGTTCAGGGTCTGGCCCAGCAGGGCGATGGTGCGCAGGATGTCGGCGATGGCCGCATTGTCCTGCATCTCGGCCACGAACGAGCGGTCGATCTTGATCTTGTCGAACGGGAACCGCCACAGATAGGCGAGGCTGGAATAGCCCGTGCCGAAGTCGTCCATGGCGATCTTGACGCCGAGCGCCTTCAGGGCGGCCAACTGCTCCAGGGTCTTGGCGCTGTCATGCAGCAGCAGGCCCTCGGTGATCTCCAGTTCCAGCCGTGCGGGCGCCAGGCCCGATGACGACAGGGCCGCACGGACCTGCTCGACAAGATCGCCCGAGGCGAACTGGTTCGGCGACAGGTTCACCGCGACCGTCAGGTGCGAGGGCCAGGTGGCGGCGGTGCGGCAGGCCTCGTTCAGCACCCACTCGCCGATGCGGCCGATCAGGCCCCACTGCTCGGCGCATTCGATGAAGTCGGACGGCGGCACCAGGCCCCGTGTCGGATGCTGCCAGCGCAGCAGCGCCTCGAAGCCGGTGGTCTCGTTATCGCGACGGCCGATCAGCGGTTGGAAGAACAGCTTCAGTTCGTCGCGGGCCAGGGCTTCGCGCAGGTCCAGCTCCAGGGCGCGGCGCTCCTGGGCCCAGACGTCCATGGCGGTTTCGAAGAAGCGATAGGCGCCGCGGCCATCGCCCTTGGCGCGGTAGAGCGCCAGATCGGCGTTCTTGAGCAGGCCATCGGGGTCGTTGGCGTCGAACGGCGCGACGGCGATCCCGACGCTGGCCCCGATCAGGACGTTGTGGCCCAGGATGTCGTAAGGCGCCGAAAGGGTCTCGACGAGCGACTGGGAGAGGGCGGACAGCGCCTCGTGGCCGGGAGAGGGCGCGCAGATCACCGCGAACTCGTCGCCACCCAGGCGCGCCACCATGCCGGCTTCGCCCACGCAGGCGCGCAGGCGGCTGGCCACCTGCATCAGCAGGGCGTCGCCGACCGGATGGCCCAGGCTGTCATTGACGCCCTTGAAGTGGTCGAGGTCCAGGCAGAGGACCGCGCAGCCCGAGGCCTTGTCGCGACCGTGGTCCATCCAGGCCTTGCCCAGGTTCTGCAGCAGCGACAGGCGGTTGGGCAGTTGAGTCAGCACGTCGTAGTGCGCCAGGTGCGAGATCCGCGCCTGGGCCTCGCGCGCTTGGGTGATGTCGGCGCCCACGCCGCGGAAGCCGATGAACAGGCCGTCCAGATCGTGCACCGGCTTGGCCGACAGCGACCACCAATGGGTCGAAGGCCTGTCCGCCTCGGCGGCCACCGTGATCGAGACCACCACGTCGCGGAAGGTCTTCTGTTCGGCGAACAGGGCCGACAGGGCCGCGACCGGTCCGCAGGGCGCTTCGGCTGCGCCGCACAGATCCGACATGGCTTGACCCAGCAGGGCGTCCTTGTCTACGCCGGCGGCGGCGGCCATGCGGTCGGAGACGTAGGTCAGGCGACCCGAGGCGTCGACTTCCCACAGCCAGTCGCTGGCGCCTTCCTCAAAATCGGAGAGCAGCAGGCTGACGACCTGCTTCTGCTTCTCCAGCTCCTCGGCGGCGACCAGGCGCTCCGCGAAGATCCGGGCGTGTGACAGGCACGATACGGTGACGACGGCGTAGCAGAACACCAGCAGGCCGCCCAAGGCGTAGAGGATCGGATCGCCGCTGGTCAGCAGCATGTACAGTGAGCCGATGACCATTGGCGTCGAATAGGCCAGGGCGGCGGCGGGCAGGGTCAGCATAGCGAAGCCGCCACAGCCGATCATGCCGGCGATCACCGAGGCGACCAGCATCGGCATGGCGCTGGTGTCGCTGGCTTGGAATGTCATCAGGGGCAATGCGCCCCACAGGCAGCCCAGCAAGCCGGCCTGGAGGGCGATCCTACGCACGCCGCGCACCGACACGGCGGCCTTGCCGCTCTTGCGGCGCTGCGCCGAAACCCAGCCCCGAAGGCCCAGCAAGGCGTAGCTAATCACCAGCGCGGCCCAGACGCCGATCGCGATGCGATGGGGATGACCAAGACCGGCGAGCGAGACCAGAAAGGCGATGGCGATGTTGGCGCTCATCATCACCGGCGTCATGCGCAGGATGCTCTGCACCTGCTCCACGCGCACACGACCCGCCAGCGCTTCAGGCGCGCCCGCCAGCACCGGCGCCGGCGAGATCGCGAACACGCGATTTAGCAACGAGCTGGCGATGACGCGCACGCGTGATCCTATGGTCGTCCGGAGTGGAGATCCCCCGCAAAACATCGTTCTGTTGGGTAAACCGCAGGTTAAGTATGCTCCATGCGGTCAAGATGACGCGGAAAACAAAAGCTGTTTTGACGCTAGGTGTTGATCAGTTCGCGGCGGCCGCCCTCGCCCTTCGACACGCTCAGGGGGAGGGCGACTGTCAGCCCCGGCGCGTACAAGATCCTCTTCCTGAGCTTGTCCCCCGGGACCGACCGAAGGTCGGCCCGAGGATAAACTCCGGACGAGGATTTCCATCCGCGCGAGCGCCAACACGCAACGCGAAGACAGCCAAACAAAAAAGGCCGCCGTTCTGATGAACGGCGGCCCTCGAGCTCAGGACGGAAAGTCCTAGTCTTCCTTCGTGCGCTTCTTGCGGAACGAGGGGTTCAGGACCTGCTTGCGCAGGCGGATGTTCTTCGGGGTCACCTCGACCAGTTCATCATCTTCGATGTAGGCGATGGCCTGTTCGAGGGTCATGCGGCGCGGCGGGGTCAGGCGGATCGACTCGTCCTTGCCCGAGGCGCGGACGTTGGTCAGCTGCTTGGCCTTCATCGGGTTGACGTCCAGGTCGTCCGAGCGGCTGTTTTCGCCAATGATCATGCCCTGGTAGGTCTTCTCGCCGGCGCCGACGAACATCACGCCGCGCTCTTCCAGGTTCCACAGCGCGTAGGCCGCCGTTTCACCGTCCGAGTTGCTGACGAGCACGCCCTTGCGCTGCTGGTCGATCGGGCCCTTGTGCGGCTCGTAGTGGCTGAACACGCGGTTCAGCACGCCCGAACCGCGGGTGTCGGTCAGGAACTCGCCCTGGTAGCCGATCAGCGAGCGCGACGGCGACAGCAGGGTGATGCGGGTCTTGCCCGCGCCCGACGGACCCATGTCCTTCAGCTCTGCCTTACGGGCCGACAGCTTTTCGATGACGATGCCGGTGAACTCGTCGTCCACGTCGATCATCACGTCTTCCATCGGCTCCAGGCGCTGTCCGGTTTCCGGATCGGTCTGGAACACCACCCGCGGACGGCTGATCGACACTTCGAAGCCTTCGCGGCGCATGTTCTCGATCAGCACGCCCAGCTGCAGTTCGCCGCGGCCGGCGACTTCGTAGGCGTCCTTTTCCGAGGTCTCGGTGACGCGGATGGCCACGTTGCTCTCGGCTTCCTTCAGCAGACGGTCGCGGATGACGCGCGACTGGACCTTGTCGCCTTCGCGGCCGGCCAGCGGGCTGTCGTTGACCGAGACGGTCATCGAGATGGTCGGCGGGTCGATCGGCTGGGCCGGCAGGGCTTCCGTCACGTCCATGGCGCACAGCGTGTCGGCCACGGTGGCCTTGCTCATGCCGGCGATGGCGACGATGTCGCCGGCCTCGGCGCCTTCGTCGACCGGCTGGCGCTTCAGGCCGCGGAAAGCCAGCACCTTGGTGATGCGGCCGCGCTCGATCTCGACGCCGTTGCGATCCAGGGCGTGGATGGCCATGCCGGGGACGGCCTTGCCGCTGGCGATGCGGCCGGTCAGCAGACGGCCCAGGAACGGATCCGACTCGATCAGCACGTTCAGCATCTGGAACGGCTTGTCCTTGTTCTCGGCGACCTTGGGCGGCGGAACGTGGCGGACGATCAGGTCGAACAGCGGGGCCAGCGTGTCGCTGGGCTGGTTCAGGTCCAGCGTGGCCCAGCCGGCGCGGCCCGAGGCGTAGATGTGCGGGAAGTCCAGCTGCTCGTCCGTGGCGCCGATGGCGGCGAACAGGTCGAAGGCGGCGTTGTGGACGCGGTCCGGATCGGCGTGGGCGCGGTCGACCTTGTTGATGCAGAGGATCGGGCGCAGGCCCATCTTCAGCGCCTTGGTCAGCACGAACTTGGTCTGCGGCATGACGCCTTCTTCGGCGTCGACCAGCAGGACGCAGCCGTCCACCATGCCCAGGATCCGCTCCACCTCGCCGCCGAAGTCGGCGTGGCCGGGGGTGTCGATGATGTTGATCCGGGTCTCGCCGGCTTCACCGTTCCACAGAACGCTGGTGCACTTGGCCAGGATGGTGATGCCGCGCTCGCGCTCCTGGTCATTGGAGTCCATCGCCCGTTCGGTCGTGGCTTCGTTGGCGCGGAACACGCCGGACTGAGCCAGCAACTGATCGACGAGGGTGGTCTTGCCATGATCGACGTGCGCGATGATGGCGATATTTCGCATGGACATGGGGGCGGACGGACTTTCGGGAGGAATAGGAGATGACGCTTCGGTCGTCAGGCGCGCGGCTTTTACGCGAATGCGTTCAATTTATCCACCCCTCACCGTCAGGAACACTTGTCGCACGACACCGGTGTCATCGCGAAAGTCTTGTCTGGCTTGGGTTTGCGCCTCGATCTCAAACGAGACGGTTTCAAACGCAACAAATTGTGCAGTGCAATATGCCTATATTTTGGGCGCTTTGAAAGAGCGCCGTTCTGCTTCCCCTTTAGGGAAAGGGGTTTTGCGAGGATGGGCTTCAAAAAAATGACGTCGAACGCTTGTTTTCCGCTTGCCTAATTTTGCGCCGCACTCTAAAAACAATCCTGTGAGGCGGCGCTGCCGCTTCTGCCCTTCCTGGGCGTTTCCTCCCTAATGAACTGGCCCGGCGGTTTCGCCGGGCTTTTTTTTGGATTCCGCCCCGGCGCGCCGTCCTCAGGTCGGGTAGCGTCGGTCGCAGCGCGGTTTGACACTGTCTTCGCCATCGGTGCTACTCGCCTCGACGAAGCCCACCGGGGGGAGAGCTTTGGGTCGAAAACGCGGAATCATCGCCGTCGCCTTGGCGGCTTTGACGCTATGGGCCGGGCCTGTCGCCGCCCAGGCGCCATCCAATGGCGCGGCGCAGAACCGTCCGCCGCCGCTGAAGGTGCTCAAGGCTCCCAGCCCCGAACTCCTGGCGCAACTCTTCCCCGCCACCGCGCGCCGGGCCGGCGTCGAGGGCGCAGCGACGGTACAATGCACGATCCGGCGGGATGGAAGCCTGGGTGACTGCGTCGTCACCGGTGAGAACCCCCGAGGGCTTGGCTTTGGCGGGGCGGCTCTGGTCGCGATGACCTACTATCAAGTCGATGTGTCGGGGGCCAATGCGGTCCAGGTCTCGCGCCGCCTGTCGGGAATCACCATCCGCTTCGCCCTGCCGCCGGTCGAGGGCGCGACCCGCTAAACCGTCGGCTTCAGCGCAAGGCGCCCAGATCCATGGTGGCCAGGGCTCGTGTCAGAGTCTCGGCGTCGCGCGTCAGTCTGGCCAGCCCCTCGGTCGGCTCGCGCGTCGTCTCGTCCATATAGAGCGCCCGATTGATCTCGATCTGCAGGGCGTGTGTCCGCTTGGCGGGGCGTCCGTAGTGCTCGGTGGTGTAGCCGCCGGCATAGGGCGCGTTGCGGGTCACATTATAGCCCAGTCCCTCCAGCTCACGCTCAACCAGGGCCGTCAGCTTGGGCGAACAGGCCGCGCCGAAGCGGTCGCCCAGGACGATGTCGCAAGCGCCGCCGCTCCTGGAGCGCTGTCCCCGCGCGGCGGCGGCCGGCATCGAGTGCCAGTCGATCAGGATCGCCGCGCCATGCGCCGCGCGCGCGGCGGCCAGCTGCCGGTCCAGCGCGTCATGATAGGGGCGGTGGGCCAGCTCGACCCGAGCCTTGGCCTCGCCGAACGACAGCTTGCGGCCATAGATCGGTCGGCCCTCGCCGGCGATCCGGGGGATCGTGCCCAGGCCCGCCGCGACGCGCGCCGATCGGCCGTGCGCGTAGTCGGGCAGATCGCCGTCGAACATCGCCGGGTCCAGCTCCCAGGGCTCGCGGTTCAGATCGACATAGGCGCGGGCGAAGCGGGCGCGAACCACGCTGGCCCCCAGGCTCGGCGCGGCGCCGATGATTCGATCGACGAAGGCGTCCTCGGACGCTCGCAGGGCCTCGATCGGCAGGCGGACGGCGGCGACCATGTCGGCGGGATAGACGCCCCCCGAATGGGGCGAGGCGAACACCAGGGCGGTCGGCGCGGGCGCGCCGGCGGGGGCGGCGCGCAGCACCTCGAACGCTGGCCCGCCAAAGGTCTCCAGCGGCGGGGTCGGAAGCTCATCCGTCGAAAGGGGCCGCCACGCGCTCATGCTTCATCATCGAAGGCTCATGACGCGCGGTCAAATCGCAATCGCCGGGGTCGAACCATCCACAGCCGCGACGTTTAGGTTCATCCCCGATTTACGGACATGGCGCTAAGGTGGATCCTCTATCGACGATCTTGACCCGGACACGTGACCCCATGGCCCGCATCCTCCTCGCCGAAGACGACGATTCCCTCCGCGGCTTTCTGGCCCGCGCCCTGGAACGCGCCGGCTTCGAAGTCCAGGCCTGCGCCGATGGCGAAGAGGCCGTCCAGCACCTGGATCATCCCTGGGATCTGTTGCTGACCGACATCGTCATGCCCGGCATGGACGGCATCGAGGTGGCCCGCCAAGCCGCCGCGCGTGACCCGTCCCTGCGCATCATGTTCATCACCGGCTTCGCCGCCGTGGCCCTCTCGGCCCAGGACCGCGCCCCCGCTGGGGCCAAGGTGCTGTCCAAGCCCGTGCACCTGCGCGACCTCGTCGCCGAGGTCGAAAAGATGATGGCGGCCTGATCCCACAAAAAGTTTCGACAGGCGGCTTGCGCAGTCCGCGAGCCGCCGCTATACCCCCACACCTTCCCGGCCGGGACGTCTTCTTGAAGACGCTTCGGATCGCTTCGGCGGACGCGTAGCTCAGCGGGAGAGCACTACGTTGACATCGTAGGGGTCACAGGTTCAATCCCTGTCGCGTCCACCATTTATCCCTATAGATTTCAATATCTTAAGAGCTTCGGTTAGAGCTGTTCGCGCTCCCGTTCCCGGTCCAGATACCAAATAGATACCGCAGCGCCTGATTTCGCGCTCGATCCTCGACCGCGCGGGGGATGGGCGCGGGGCCACACGCGCGCGTCAGAGGCGTTCAGCCCGTAAGCCGACCTTGAGCGCGCCGGTCTCGCTCGACCAGGGCG
>NCDQ01000415.1 GCA_002280275.1 Caulobacter vibrioides
GCAGCGAAACGCCCGGCGTCAGGCCACCGCCACGCACATAGAGCCGCGCCGCCTCCTGGCCGCCTTCGATCTTGCGCCGGGCCGTCGCGGCTTCGCGCTCGGAGTCCTTCATGCCCGGATAGGCCGTCTCCAGCACCTGGCTGGGTGACACCCGCCCGCGACCGACGGCATCGAACAGCGCCTCGTCGCTCTCCAGCACGAAGCGCTCCAGGATCGGCCGCAGCGACACGTCCTTCAGCTTCTTGCCGGCGCGCTCGAACACCTGCTCGAGGGAGGCGCGGCCCAGACGCAGGAACTCTTCCTTCTCGGTCTGGCGGATATGGCGGCGGATGGCCGAGCGGGCGCGGCCCGTGACCGTTAGCGAGCGCCAGTCCGGCGGCACCACAGGCTTGGAGCCGCGCACCACCTCGACCACATCGCCATTGACCAGCGGCGTGCGCAGCGGCTTCAGCTCGCCATTGATCTTCACGCCGATGCAGGTGTCGCCGACGCTGGTGTGGACGGCATAGGCGAAGTCCAGCGGCATGGCCCCGCGCGGCAGGCTGACCAGCTTGCCCTTGGGCGTGAACACGAACACCTGGTCGAGGAACATCTCGAGCTTGGCGTGCTCGACCAGCTCCTCGCTGTCGCCGCCATGCTCCAGCACCTGGACCAGTTGGCGCAGGTTGGCCAGCGGGTCACGGCCGCCCGCGGCTTCCATGCCCTCCAAGTCGAGCCCGTACGAGGCGTCCTTGTAGCGGAAGTGAGCCGCGACGCCCTCTTCGTTGACGCGGTCCATGCTCTCGGTGCGGATCTGCATCTCGATGCGCATGCCGCGCGGCCCCACCACGGTGGTGTGCAGCGAGCGGTAGTTGTTCCGCTTGGGCGTCGAGATGTAGTCCTTGAAGCGGTCGGGCACGCTGGACCAGGCGCGGTGCACGACGCCAAGAGCGCGGTAGCAGTCTTCCTCGCTGTCGACGATCACGCGGAAGGCGTAGATGTCGGACATCTGCGAAAAGCCGATCGACTTGCGCTGCAGCTTGCGCCAGATCGAGTAGGGCGACTTCTCGCGGCCGAAGACTCGGGCCGGCAGGTTCGACGACTCCAAACGCGCCGAGATCTCCTGGCTGACCAGCGCCACCGCCCCGCCCTGCTCCTCACGCAGCACATCCAGACGACGGATGATGGCGTCGCGCGCCACAGGATTGGTGTGCTGGAAGGACAGCTCCTCCAGCTCAATACAGATGCGGTGACAGCCGATATTGCGGGCCAAGGGCGCGTAGATGTCGCGCGTCTCGCGAGCGATACGCTCGCGCTTGGCCTGGTTTTTGATGAAGTGCAGCGTCCGCATGTTGTGCAGACGGTCGGCCAGCTTGACCAGCAGGACCCGCACGTCCCGGCTGATGGCCAGGATGAATTTGCGCAGGTTCTCGGCCTGCCGCATGTGCTCGGCCTGCAGCTCGAGCTTGGAGAGCTTGGTGACGCCCTCGACCAGCTCGCCGATCTCGTCGCCGAACAGCTTGGCGATCTCGTCCTTGGTGACCGGGGTGTCCTCGATCACGTCATGCAGCAGCGCCGTGACGATGGTCGCCGTGTCCAGCCGGTACTCGGTGAGGATGCCCGCCACCTCGATCGGGTGGGCGTAGTAGGGGTCGCCGCTCGCCCGGGTCTGCGAGCCGTGCATGCGCATGGCGTAGACATAGGCGCGGTTCAGCAGCGCCTCATCAGCGGTCGGGTCGTAAGCGTGGACCCGCTCGATCAGTTCGTACTGGCGAAGAAACTTGGGGCGCGGCTTGGCCGGCGCATCGGTCGTCGCGGCGGAAGCCAGAGACGACGACGCGCCCGATTCGGTCCCCGAGGGGAGCGAGGCGGGCGCGCGTTCGGGTGGAGCGGTCTGGCCGACCGCTTCAAGGGTCAGAGGGTCTGCGCCTTCGGGGCTCAGTACCGCTCCTCCTGACCGCCGTCGCGGTCGCTCTGCAGGGCGCGGACCAGCTCCAGCTCGCTCATTTGCATGTGGCTGGGATCGGCCAGCAGGGCCAGGGTCTCGGCCTCTTCTTCAGCCTCGGTGTGCTCGTCAACGCGCTGCAGCGTGCTGATCAGGTGCTCCTTCAGGCCTTCGTGGTCGATCACGTCGTCAGCGATCTCACGCAGGGCGACGACAGGGTTCTTGTCGTTGTCGCGATCGACCATCAGCGCAGCGCCGGCCGAAATGCCGCGGGCGCGGTGAGCCGAGAGCAGAACGAGCGCGAAGCGGTTCGGAACCTTCTCGACGCAATCTTCGACGGTGACGCGGGCCATGAGTTCCTCGGGCTGCCGGTAAGCAATCACAAAATAGGCTTCTGTGCGGCGACAAGCAACGCCGCGCAAGAGCATCCTGCTTTCGCGAGCGGGCGGTTATGCCCGCTTCGGGGGTTAATGTCCACCCTCTAGGCGTTATGCGCCGCTATCGGCCGCGCGTCGCGCCCGACCGTCGCCGTGGCGGCGAGGCGGAAGGCCGGCTCGCCGGTGATCGGGTGGAT
>NCDQ01000416.1 GCA_002280275.1 Caulobacter vibrioides
GACATCCCAGCGCGGCCGCCGGCCCCCACGCCGACAAGACGTCAACGTAGGGGCGATTTGGAGGTTGCAGGAAGGGGGCTCGTTGCGCGCCGCGCTAGATGAAGTTCGTGGCGTCGATCGAAGAAAGACCAACACCGGCAAGCTTGACCACGTTCTCCATGCCCGCGCTGTTGGCCGTGGTCCCGGCGACGAAGACATAGACGTCCGCGCCGACCTGCACGGCAGTGTAGTATTTCATGACAGCGCCGGAGGAGACGCCGGAGACGGCCAGGGCCTGCGCCTCAAGGTAGGACGAGGCGGTCATCTCGCGATAGGTCGCAGGCGTGGCGCCGGCGCTGAAATCCAGGCGGTCGATAGCCTCAAAGTCGGTGATGACGTCGAGGTTGGCGCTTGTGTTGTCGAGAGCAATCGAGTCGCCCACCGCGAACTTGAAAGTGTCCGCGCTAGCGCCGCCCGTGAGCAGATCGCGCCCGCCGCCACCAATCAGCAGATCGTCCCCGTACTCGCCTTCCAGAGCGTTCGCGCCAGCGTTCCCGATCAGGACGTCGGCGTAGACTGAGCCCCTCAGGCCCTCGATGTTGATGAGCGTGTCAATCCCCGCACTACCAGTGTTCTGAGCGACGCCAGCCTTCGTGAGATCAACCAGAACACCGCCTGGCGCGCTACGGTAGGTCGCGAAGTCGAAACCATCACCACCGTCGACGACGTCGTTGCCGGTAAGGCCCTCGATGCGGTTGTCGCCGTCGTTACCGATCAGCACGTCATTGCCATGACCGCCGATCAAGTTCTCGATACTTCTGAGTTCTACTTTGAAGCCCGTAGCGATCTCTTGGGCTGTGACGAACTTCAAATCGACCGTTACGTCGAGATAGGTAAAGGTCTGCAGCGTATCGACGCCATCGCCACCGTCGACATAGTTTGACCCGCTGCTGACGGATAGCTGATCGTTACCCATGCCACCGATCAGGATGTCTCCCGCGCCGGTGTAGCTCCCGATCAGGAAATCGTCGCCCTCCCCGCCTTCCAGAACATCCTGGCCGCCTTCGGCCCTCAGCACGTCGTTACCAGCATCGCCGTAGAGATAGTTCTCGGACATGTTGCCGATGATGAAATCGGCGTAGAGCGAACCCGTGACCAGCTCGATCGACGACAGCGTGTCACTGATCGATGTGTCGCCGAAGCGGCTGGTGGCGATGTTGCGCGACAAGTCGACTTCGACGCCAACCGCACTCATCGCATAGTCGATCGTGTCCCAGCCCTCGCCGCCGTCGATGACGTTGGCTCCGGCGCCGCCGGCGAAGAAGTCATCCCCCGCGCCGCCGGATAGCGTGTCATTCCCCGCGTCGCCGAACAGGTAGTTACTGTTGGCGTCGCCGGTCAGGACGTCGGCGAACTTGCTGCCCCAGATGCTCTCGACGCCCGTCAGGGTGTCCTTGCCCGCGCCGATCGTGTCCTGGGCCGTGGTCTTGGTGAGGTCGACGGTGACGCCGGCCGTGGCGTCTTCGTAAGAGGACCAGTCGGCGCCCGCGCCGCCCTTGATCACGTCGTCGCCCGCGCCGCCGACCAGCCAGTCGTCATTGTCGCCGCCGTCCAGCGTATCGTTCCCGGCTGAGCCCCACAGGGTGTCCTCGCCCTTTCCGCCGCTGATGATGTCATTGCCGTCCCAACCCATCAGAACGTTGTCGCCGGCGTTGCCGACCAGCGTATCGTTGAAGGCCGAGCCGTAGAGGTTCTCGATGCTCGTCAGCCGGTCGGTCCCGCCGCCCCCGGTGTTCTGGGCGCCGGTCAGGTTCAGATCGACCTTCACGCCGGCGGTGGCGTCCTCATAGGCCGCCCAGTCCGAGCCTGCGCCGCCGTCGAGCGAGTCATTGCCGGGACCGCCCAGCAGGTAGTCGTCGCCGTCGCCGCCCTGCAGGATGTCATTGCCTTCGTGGCCGGCCAGGACGTCGTCGCCCGCGCCGCCGCGCAGCCTGTCATTGCCCCCGAAGCCATAGATGACGTCGTCTGCGGCGCCGCCGATCAACGTGTCAGCGCTCTGTGTTCCGTTCAGATCCATCACCCGCTCCCCAAAGTCACACTGCAACCACAGCGTGACCTATCGAGTGCAAGTCGCGGACCGTACGACTTTCAGCCAAAGCGGGAATATTAAGGGTAAACGCCGAGGCGAAATGCGTCCGGTGTTTCGTTCTGGGACGAAATCCAAGCGC
This sequence comes from Caulobacter vibrioides, assembly GCA_002280275.1. Lineage (GTDB taxonomy): Bacteria > Pseudomonadota > Alphaproteobacteria > Caulobacterales > Caulobacteraceae > Caulobacter > Caulobacter vibrioides_A. The sequence goes on from NCDQ01000416.1 coordinate 2,208, forward strand.
TACAAGGGATTGAGCATCGCTGCGCCGCCATCCGCCCGGACGCGGGGGCTAGCCGATCGGCCGCTCAGACGCGAGATGCGCCACGCGCAAAGGTCGAGCGCGGCTAGAACAGCAGGCCCTTGGCCAACAGCGCATGAACGCCCTTCTCGCCATTGACGGTCTGGGTGACGCGGAAATCCACGGCCAGCGAGCAGAACTGATAGGCCTGCACCCGGGTCAGGGTCGAGCGCGCCGTGATGAAGTCGATGGTCTGGCGCAGGGCCTGCTTCATGGCGAGAT
>NCDQ01000037.1 GCA_002280275.1 Caulobacter vibrioides
GGTCACCCTGTCGACGCGGCTGTCGGGACACCTGGTCCAGGGCCATGTCGATGGTTTGGCGCGGCTGATCGAGCGCCACGACGACGGCGGCGCCTGGCGGGTCGTCTTCAGCGTGCCGGCCAGCCTGCACCGCTTCTGCGTCGAGAAGGGCTCCATCGCGCTGAACGGCGTCAGCCTGACCCTGAACGCGGTCGGCGCATGCGAGCCGGACGGCCAGTTCCGGATCGGCCTGACCCTGATCCCCCACACCTGGACCCATACCAACCTGCAGCACCTCGCCCTCAACGACCCGGTCAATGTCGAGGTCGACGTGATGGCCAAACATGTGGAGCAGCTATGTCGCGCCTATCTGAAGCCCTGACCCGCCTGAAGGCCGGCGGCATGATCGTGCTGGTCGACGACGAAGACCGCGAGAACGAGGGCGATCTTGTCATGGCCGCGGAGTTTGCCGATGCGGCGGCCATCGCCTTCATGGCCAAGCGGGCCAGCGGCCTGATCTGCCTGACCCTGGAGGCCGAGACCGTCGATCGCCTGGGCCTGGCGCCGATGGTGTCCGACAATCGCACCAGCCGTCAGACGGCCTTCACGGTCTCGATCGAAGCCGCTCAGGGCGTGGATACCGGTATCTCGGCCTTTGACCGAGCCCGGACGATCGCGGCGGCGGTGGCGCCGGACGCCAAGCCTTCGGACCTGGTGTCGCCCGGTCACGTCTTTCCGCTGCGCGCCCGGCCCGGCGGCGTGCTGGCCCGAAACGGTCACACCGAAGCCTCGGTCGATCTGATGCGCATGGCCGGCCTGCGTCCCGCGGGCGTGATCTGCGAGATCATGAAGGATGACGGTACGATGGCGCGGCGACCGGATCTTGAGGTGTTCTGCCGCAAACACGACTTGCCTCTGCTGACGATCGCCGAACTTGTCGCCCACCGGAAGGCGACCGAGTTGACGGTCGAGGAGGTGGCCGCCGCACGCTTGCCATCGGATCATGCCGACCAGACGTTCACGGTGAGGGCCTTCCGCAACCGGATGGACGGCGTCGAGCATCTGGCCCTGGTCACAGGCCCGCTCTCCGGCGCGCCGCTCGTGCGGGTGCATTCGGAGTGCCTCACCGGCGACGCGCTCGGATCGCGGCGTTGCGATTGCGGCGCCCAGTTGCAGCAGAGCCTTCGCCAGATCAGCGACAGCGGCGACGGCGTGCTGATCTATCTGCGCAATCATGAAGGCCGGGGTCTTGGGCTGGCCAACAAGATTTGCGCCTATGCGCTGCAGGACCAGGGGTTGGACACCGTCCAGGCCAACCACGCCCTGGGTTTTCCGGAGGACCAGCGCGACTATGGCGTCGCCGCGCAGATCCTGCGGGCCTTGGGCGTCAACGCGGTCAATCTGCTGAGCAACAATCCCCGCAAGGCGGCCGGACTGCGCGCCAACGGCGTGGCGGTGCAGCGCGAAATTCCGCTGTTGATCCCGGCCAATCCCGACAACGCCGCCTATCTCGCAACCAAGCGCGACAAGCTGGGCCACAGCCTGGCTCGCGCCTCCTGAAGCCTGGGAGCTTCCATGACCGACCCCGTTCCGCCACGCATCGCCATTGTCGTCAGCCAGTTCAATCCCGAGGTCACCGACGGTCTGCTGAAGGGGGCGCTGGACCATCTGGCCGCGCAGGGCGCCCCGGTGGCCGCGCCCGACATCATCGCCGCGCCCGGGGCCTATGAACTGCCGCTGATCGCCCAGACCCTGGCCCGGACCGGGCGCTATGCGGGGGTCGTGTGCCTGGGGTGCGTCATCAAGGGCGAGACCGCTCACTTCGAGTTCATCAGTCTGGGCGCCAGCCTGGGTCTGATGGCCGCCGGCCTACAGACCGAGACGCCGGTGAGCTTTGGCGTCCTGACCACCTATACCGACGAGCAGGCCGTGGCCCGCAGCCGTGACGACGCCGAGAACAAGGGACGGGAGGCGGCGAACGCCTGTCTCTCGACGGTCGAAACGCTGCGGCGCATCCGGGCGGACGCCTTGGTCTGAGGCATACGGCGGCGGCGGGGCGCTGCGCCCTTGCCGGACGGCGCGGGGCGCGGCAACGTCCGGCTCCTCTTGTTGTCCGGAGTCGTCATGCGCCTGCCCGTTGTCCTCGCCGCGCCCGCCTTGGCCGGTCTGTTTGTCTTGGGCGCGGCGCCCACGGTCCAGGCGCAGACGGCCCAGCCGTCCACCGACCAGCCCTTGCTGCGCACCCTGGCCGCCGAGGTCGACCCCAAGGCGCTGGAGAGCACGATCCGGTCGCTGGTCGGTTTCGGCACCCGCCATACCCTGTCGGACACCAAGTCGGACACGCGCGGCATCGGCGCCGCGCGCCGCTGGACCAAGGCCCGCTTCGAGGCGATCTCCAAGGACTGTGGCGGCTGCCTGACCGTCGAGACGCCGTCCCAGGTCGTCACCGGCCGCCGGGTGCCCAACCCGACCGAAGTGATGAACGTTCTGGGCGTCCAGAAGGGGACCACCGATCCGAACCGGGTGATCATCATCGCCGGCCACATCGACAGTCGCGTCACCGACGTCATGGACTTCACCAGCGACGCCCCCGGCGCCAATGACGACGCCTCGGGCGTGGCGGCCGTGATCGAGGCCGCGCGGATCCTCTCCAAGCACAAGTTCCCCGCCACCCTGGTCTATGCGGTGCTGTCGGGCGAGGAGCAGGGCCTCTATGGCGGCAAGATCCTGGCCGACTACGCCAAGGCCAACGGTTGGAAGGTCGTGGCCGACCTCAACAACGACATCGTGGGCAACAGCCGCGGCCAGAGCGGGCTGATGAACAATACTGAGGTCCGGGTGTTCTCCGAGGGCACCAAGGCCGTTGAGACGCCCGAGCAGGCCAACAGCCGCCGGTACAACGGCGGCGAGGTCGACAGCCCCTCGCGCAACCTCGCCCGCTATCTGGACGGCCTGGCCGACCGGTATCTGACCAATTTCGACGTAGTGATGGTCTATCGCACCGACCGCTATGGCCGGGGCGGCGACCAGGTGCCGCTGCTGGAGGCCGGCTATCCGGCCGTGCGCGTCACCGAGGCCGTCGAGAACTATGACCGCCAGCACCAAAACCTGCGCACCGAGAACGGCAAGGTCTATGGCGACACCATCGAAGGCGTGGACTTTTCCTATCTGGCCCAGGTCACGCGGCTGAACACCATCGCCATGGCCAGCCTCGCCTCGGCCCCGCCGCCGCCGTCGGGCGTCAAGATCGAGGGCGCTGTCAGCGCCGACACCAAGGTCTCGTGGACCCCAACCCCCGGCGCGGCCGGGCACCGCGTCTGGTGGCGCGTGACCACCGACCCGCAATGGCGCCTGAACCGCTGGGTTCCGGGCCCCGCCGCCACCGCGACCCTGAAGGACGTGGTCATCGACGACTACTTCTTCGGCGTCTCGTCGGTCAGCCCCGACGGCTGGGAAAGCCCGACGGTGTTCCCGGGCGCTGCGGGCAGCTTCGAGAGCCCCCCGCCGGCGGCGCCGAAATAGTCAGACCGCCCGCCGGCCCTTGCGGAACGCCTGAGGCGTCATGCCCGTCTGGGCCTTGAACGCCCGGTTGAACGGGCCGATCGAGCCGAAGCCGCAATCGTAGGACAGGGTCAGGATCGGCAGGTGGTCGCACGCCGGGTCGGTCAGCCGTCGCTTAGCTTCCTCGATCCGGAAGTGGTTGGTCATCTGGCTGAAGTTGGGAAAGCCCAGGGGGCCCGTCACACACTGGGTGACCTTGTACTCGGGCTCGCCCAGCCGGCGCGCGAGGTCGGCCACGCGCAGGTTGGGCTGGGCGTAGAGCGCCTCGTTGGCCATCAGTCGCCGGATCGCCTGGGCCAGGTCCTCGGCGTTGGCGGGAAGAGGGGCTTGGCGCGCGGCGCGGGCCGGCTCCAGCGGGTGGCGGCGGCGATAGGCGATGGCCGCGCCCATGCCGACCAGCGCCGCCAGCGCGCAGGCGGGCTTGATCAGCGGGCTCCAGGGTCCCGGCGGCGCGCCATCGGCCCACAGGACCGCCACGACCAACATGGCCGCATAGCCGGCGGCGAAGGTCAGGCGAAAGCGCCGCTCGGGGTGCGAGGTGCGCGGCGTCAGGCCCTTCAGGGGCTCAAGCGCGGCCATCAGCAGCATGGCCGAACTGATCAGTCCGCCCAGGTTCTCGGCCATGCGGGGCAGGGGCGCGGCCAAACCGATCGAAGTCCTCAGCAACGCGCCGATCGCCACCAGGGTCAGGACCAGGAGCAGCGGCCAGGCGGCGCGTTGTGACCGAGGCGGCTGGAACAGCGCGCGGACCAGCAGCCAGGACCAGCCGCAGGTGGCGTCGCCGGCGATCGCCACCAGCCCGGAGGCGGGACCCAGCCGCTGGCCCAGCAGTTGCGCCAGACAGAACGCGGCGATCGCCGCCGTAAACAGGCCGCCATAGAGATAGGTCTCCGGCCAGCGGCCGCCGGGGCGCTCCGTCGCGGTCAGACCAATAGCACGCATGCGCGGCGTCTCCTCGGCTCTTGGCCCATCGCTTCTGCGGACAATCCATAGCCGATTTCCAAATCGGCGAGACCCTCCGTCGTTTCTGATCCACGCGCCAAGACCAGGACGAGCCGACACAGGAGCGACAGGCGCGTGATGACGTTGAATGACCCGAAAGCAAGACCCGTGGGCGACGGGGCGGCGCGGCTCGCGGCCGACCGGATGCTGCGCCGCGCCGCCCAGGCCTGGTTCTGTGTCGCCGCGATCGGCCAGGCGGCCTTCATCTGGATGATCATCGCCCACTACGGCCGCAAGACCCTAGCCGGCGATCTGGCGGGCTGGAACGACAAGCCGATCATCAAGGGCTATGTGGCCGGGGACGCGCTGGGGAACTTCCTGTTCGCCGTCCACGTCCTGCTGGCCGTGGTCGTCACCCTGGGCGGGCTGATGCAGCTGGTTCCCGCGATCCGGGCCAAGGCGCCGGCGCTGCATCGCTGGACCGGACGGGTGTTCTTCGTCACCGCCTTCGTCATGGCTCTTGGCGGGCTCTGGCTGACTTGGGGGCGGCCGACCTATCTGTCGCTGATCTCGGCGATCCTGGTGTCGTTGAACGGCGTGTTGATCCTGGTGTTCGCCGTCCAGGCCTGGCGAATGGCGGTGGCGCGCCGGTTCGACGCCCATCGGCGTTGGGCGCTGCGGGCCTATCTGGCGGTCAACGGCGTGTGGTTCCTGCGGGTGGCCTTGATGGTCTGGGCCCCGCTGACCCGCGGCTGGGGCATGGATCGAACCCTCTCAGGCCCGGCGGACATCGCGCTGCAGCTGTGCGCCTATGTTCTGCCGCTGCTGGTGCTTGAGGCCTATCTGCGGGCCCAGGACAGCGCCAACCCCAACGCCAAGCGCGCGGTCGCGGGCCTGCTGATCGGATCCACGGCGCTCACAGGACTGGGCGTCGTCGGCGCCGTGCTGATCCTGTGGAGGCCCTACATGCTGTGAGGCCTCAGCCGATCAGGTCCGGATCGTTCCGCTTCAGCCAGGCCGCCGCATAGGAGCAGATCGGGGTGATCCGCATGCCCTCGGCCCGCGCCGTCTCGGCGACCTTGGCCATCAGCCGGCCCGCAGCGCCCTTGCCACGCAAGGCTGGGTCGGTCTCGACATGGGGGATCACCAGGCGTTGACCAGCCCGCTGGTAGTCGGCGAAGGTCAGGCGGCCGTCCTCCTCCAGTTCGTAGCGGGACAGTTCGGGGTTGTGGCGGAAGGTGTCGGGCATGGGGTTTCCACCGCTTGATCAGGCCAGGATATCCAGATCCTCCCCCCAGCGGGGGAGGTGGCGCGAAGCGCCGGAGGGGGAAGTCCTGCAGACCCTGCCGCTTCCCCCTCCGTCGCCGCTTTGCGTCGACACCTCCCCCGCTAGGGGGAGGATTTAAGCCTCAAACCAGCTCGATCGCCATGGCGGTGGCTTCGCCGCCGCCGATGCACAAGCTGGCCAGACCCTTCTTGCCGCCGCGCGACTGCAGGGCGTTGATCAGGGTGCAGAGGATGCGCGCGCCCGAGGCGCCGATGGGGTGGCCCAGCGCGCAGGCGCCGCCGTTGACGTTGAGCTTGTCGTCGGGGATGCCCAGTTCCTTCTGGGCGATCATGGCCACGACCGCGAAGGCCTCGTTGACCTCGAACAGGTCGACGTCGGCGACGTCCCAGCCAGCCTTCTTGAGGGCCTTCTGCATGGCCGGCACCGGGGCGGTGGTGAAGAGGCCCGGCTCATGGGCGTGGGCGGCGTGGCTGACCACCTTGGCGAGGATCGGCAGGCCCAGCGCCTTGGCGACGCTCTCACGCGTCATGACCAGGGCCGCAGCGCCGTCGCTGATCGACGAGCTGTTGGCCGCCGTGACGCCGCCGTCGCGGCTGAAGGCCGGACGCAGGGTCGGGATCTTGGCCGGATCGGCCTTGCCGGGCTGCTCGTCGGTGTCGACGATCTCGGTCCCCTTGCGGGTGACGACGCTGACGGGCGTGATCTCGGCCTTGAAGGCGCCGCTCTCGACCGCCGCCTTGGCCTTCATCAGACCGCGCGTGGCGTAGTCGTCCATGGCCTCGCGGGTGAACTGGTAGGTCTGGGCGCTGTCCTCGGCGAAGGCGCCCATCAGCTTGCCGGGGGTGTAGGCGTCCTCCAGGCCGTCCAGGTACATGGAGTCCCACATCTGGTCGTGGCCAATGCGTGCGCCGGCGCGGTGCTTGGACATCAGGTAGGGGGCGCCCGTCATGCTCTCCATGCCGCCGGCGACCACGACGTCGACCGAGCCGGCCGCCAGGGCGTCGTGCGCCATGATCGCGGCCTGCATGCCGCTGCCGCACATCTTGTTGACCGTGGTGGCCTCGACCGACAGGGGAAGGCCTGCGCCCAGCGCCGCCTGGCGAGCCGGCGCCTGGCCAAGGCCGGCGGGCAGCACGCAGCCCATGATGATCTGCTCGACCTTGTCGCCCGCCACGCCGGCGCGCTCGATGGCCGCCTTGACCGCCGTGGCGCCCAGGTCGGTGGCCTTCACCCCGCCCAGCGCGCCCTGGAAGCCGCCCATGGGCGTGCGCGCATACGAGACGATGACGACGGGATCGACGGCGGACATGGATCAAGCTCCCTGAAGGTCTTTTGGGGCGGGATAGGCCCTCATCGCGTCCGAACAGGCAAGAGGGTTGCGGAAACGTGATGTGAAAGGGGCGAGCGGCGCCGCCGGAAAAGCGAGCCGCTCGCCAGGTGGCAATGAACCGAGAGAGTCAATTGCGAAAAAAAACCTACGCCGGTTCATCTTCAAACGCAACGCTCTCTTGCTTTCCCTCGCGGAACGCCTCAACCTCGCCAAATGGGCCGCACAGCTGACTATACGAACGAACGTTGCTCGGTCGCCGCCACCCTCGAGGTCGTCGGCGACCCGTGGACCTTGCTGATCCTGCGCGACGCCTTCGCCGGGGTGAAGCGCTTCGAGCAGTGGCAGGAGCGCCTGGGCGTCGCCCGCAACGTCCTGGCCGCCCGGCTGAAGACGTTGGTGAGCCACGGCGTGATGGAGACGCGGCGCTATTCGGAACGCCCGCCGCGCCATGAGTACTGGCTGACCGAGAAGGGCCTGGCTTTGTCGCCGGTGCTGCTGACCATGGCCGAGTGGGGCGATCGTCACGTCTATGGTCGTGACAAGTCGCCGGTGTTGTTCCGCCACAAGACCTGCGGCTGCGCCTTCCACCCGGTGCTGGCCTGCGAGGCCTGCGGCCAGGTCGTGGATCGCCGGGATATCGAACGCGCCGGACCTCAGGACCTGACCGCGCCGACGGTTGGCGAGGCGCTGGACGCGGTGAAAATCGCCGCCGAATAGGCGCAGCGACCGGCGGGCGCGACAATCCGCCACACCCTCTTAGCCGGTCGGATTCGGGAAGGCTTCACCGTTGACCGAACACGGTTCGAGCCATGTTCGACGTCGTCAGTCTGTCCCAGCGGATCAAGCGCCTTTTCGCCATTCGGCGTGATCAGCCCGAGCTGGTGATCGCCCAGGCGCGCGCGCTCTCCTGGCAGGTGCCGCTGATGTACGTGGTGGTGCTGGCCAACGCCTACGCCCTGGCCGCGAGCCATCTTCGCGTCGCACCGCTGTGGCTGAACATCGGCCTGCCCGCCCTGCTGACCGTGGTCTGCGCCATTCGCAGCGTCGGGTGGCTGAAGATCGGCGGCGCCAGGGTCGATCCCGAACAGGCCGCCCGCATGCTGGCCGGCACGCTCAAGACCTCGGGCTTCCTGGCCGCCGAGTTCGCGGGCTGGTCGCTGGCGCTCTATCCATATGGCGACGCCTATCAGAAGGCTCACATCGCCTTCTACATGTCGATCACCGTCATCGCCTGCATCTTCTGCCTGATGCACCTGCGCGGCGCGGCGATCCTGGTGACCCTGGTCGTGCTGGGCTCGATGGTCGCCTTCTTCGCCACGACCGGCCAGCCTGTGTTTCAAGCGATGGCCGCCAATATCGTCGTCGTCTCGGCGGTCATGGTCGTCATCCTGCTGGCCCACTACCGCGAGTTCTCCGATCTGGTTCAATCGCGGGTGACCCTGACCCAGAAGGCCGAGGAGGCCCGTCGGCTCAGCGACGAGAACGACCGCCTCGCCAACCTCGATAGCCTGACCGACCTGCCCAATCGCCGCCGCTACTTCGCCGAGCTGGACGCCCGCGTCGAAGCCGCACGCCAGAGCGGTCAGGGCTTCGTGGCCGGGGTCGTCGATCTGGACGACTTCAAGCCGATCAACGACGCCTTCGGCCACGCCACGGGCGATCGCCTGCTGATCGAGGTCGGCCGCCGCCTGAAGGCGTTTAACGGGCCGCCGATCCTGGCCGCGCGCCTGGGCGGCGACGAGTTTGGCCTGATCATCGACGCCGCCCTGGAGCCCGACGCCCTGCGCGCGCTGGGCCGCGAGCTTTGCGCCGTGCTGAACGCCACCTACGACCTGCGCGGCGTGCGCGCCCAGGTCGGCGCCTCGATCGGCTTCTGTCCGTTCCCGTCCGGCGCCGACACCAGCGAGCAACTGTTCGAGCGCGCCGACTACGCCCTCTATCACGCCAAGCAGAGCATCAAGGGCACGGCCGTGGTGTTCGACGAGCGCCACGAGGCGGCGATCCGCGACATGGCGGTGGTCGAGCATTCCCTGCGCCACGCTGATCTCGAGCGCGAGATGAGCGTTCATTTCCAGCCGCTCGTCGACATCGTCGGCCAGCGGACGGTGGCGCTTGAGGCGCTGGCGCGCTGGACCAGCCCCGAGATCGGCCCGATCCGTCCCGATGTCTTCATCCGCGCCGCCGAGCGGTCAGGCCAGATCGTCGAGATCACCCGCCTGCTGGTCGCCAAGGCGCTGCGCGAGATGCGCGCCTGGCCGATGGACGTGCGAGTGTCGATCAACCTGTCGGCCCGCGACATCGCCTCGATGGAGAACGTCCAGCGACTGCTCGACATCGTCCGCGAAAGCTGCGTCGCGCCGCACCGCATCGATTTCGAGATCACCGAGACGGCCATCGTCTGCGACTTCGACCAGGCCCGCGACGCCCTGGCGGCCTTCCACGATTTGGGCGTCCGCACGGCGCTGGACGACTTCGGCACCGGCCATTCCAGCCTCAGCCACCTGCGGCTGCTGCCGCTGGACAAGCTGAAGATCGACGCCAGCTTCGTCTCGGACATCGAGCACAATCCCGCCAGCGAGGACATTGTCCGCACCGTGCTGCAGCTGGGCCGCAACCTGCGCATGGAGTGCGTGATCGAAGGCGTCGAGACCGAGGTCCAGCGCGACCGCGTGGCCGCGCTCGGCGCCACGGTCATGCAGGGCTACCACTTCGCGCGACCCATGCCGGCCGAGGCCGTGCCGGGCTATCTCAGCGGCGAAGCCGTGTCCGCCGCCCGTCGTCGGCGCGAGCGCGGGGCGGGTCCGGCCGAGTGGGACGGCGACTTCTGCCGCGAGGCTGGCTGAGGCCGATCAGGCCGGCGCCAGATCCACCGTCCGGGTCGTGCCGGCGATGAAGCCGCCGCCCAGCACCCGGTCCGGATCGGCCGGATCATAGAGCACGCAGGCCTGGCCAGGCGCGACACCCTCTTCGGCGCCGTCGAAGACGACCGCCAGCGCGCCGTCGATCATGGCCAGGCGTCCGGGAACGGGTTCGCGGGTCGAGCGCACGCGGGCCAGCACACGTTGTCCGTCCTCGGCGGCGGCCTCCAGGCTGTCCTGGCCGCCCAGCCAGCTTCCTTCTTTCAAGGTCAGGGACGCGGTCAGCAGGGCCTCGCGCGGGCCGACGATCACTTGGCGCTTTTCGGCGTCGATCCTGACCACGAACAGCGGATCGCCGACGGCGATGTTCAGGCCCCGGCGCTGGCCGATGGTGTAGCGGGTCACGCCCTCGTGGCGGCCCAGCACCCGGCCGTCCAGGTGCACGACATCGCCGGCCTCCGCGCCCTGAGGGCGGATGCGGTCGATGACGGTCGTATACTTGCCCTCGGGCACGAAGCAGATGTCCTGGCTGTCGGGCTTGTCGGCGATCGACAGGCCAAGACCGGCGGCGACGGCGCGCACGGTGGGCTTGTCCATGCCGCCCAGCGGGAAGCGCAGGAAGTCCAGCTGCTCGCGCGTGGTGGCGAAAAGGAAGTAGCTCTGGTCCTTGGCCGGATCGGCCGCGCGGCGCAGTTGCGGACGGTTGCCGCCGTTTCCGGGCATGGCGCGCTGGACGTAGTGGCCGGTGGCCATGGCCTCGGCGCCCAGGTCGCGGGCCACGTCCAGCAAGTCGCGGAACTTGACCGTCTGGTTGCAGCGCACGCACGGGATCGGCGTCTCGCCGCGCAGATAGGCGTCGGCGAAGTCCTCGATGACCTGCTCGCGGAAGCGGCTTTCATAGTCCAGCACATAGTGCGGGATGCCGATGCGCTCGGCGGCCATGCGGGCGTCCAGGATGTCCTGGCCCGCGCAGCAGGCGCCCTTGCGCGAGATCGCCGCGCCGTGGTCGTAGAGCTGCAGGGTGACGCCGACGACGTCGTAGCCGGCGCGGGCCAACAGAGCGGCGGTGACGGTGGAGTCCACCCCGCCCGACATCGCCGCGACGATCCGCGTGCCCTCCGGCAGGCCGACGGCGGCGCGCGCCTGCTCGACCGCGCGCGCGATCAGCGTGTCGGAGTCGAGGGCGGGGGTCGTGTCAGTCGAGGCCAGGTCCATCGCCGCCATATAGCGGCTTGACCCGGATTTTGCGAGGCGAGGGCTAAAGCAGGGCGGGTTGGGCGTTTGGTCGCAGGGCCAGCTGGTCCAGCAGGCGCGGGATCCGCTTCTTGAGGCCAAAGAAGCCGCCACGACCGTACGGCCAGGTCAGGGCGTCGTAGGGACGCCCCAAGGACTTCAAGGTCAGGCCGTGCGCGGCCAGCTGGGGCGCCAGCGCGTTCAGTCGATCCCGGGTCGGTCCGATGGGCGCGTGCGCGGTGACGATGGTCCTGACCCCGGCGGCCAGGGCGGCCTGCGCCAGCGTCTCAGCGTCGATCGGTCCGCGACGGATCACGGCGTCGGGAAAGGCCACGGCGATGCGGCGCACGGCGTCGTCGAGCGCCTGGCGGGCGAAGTCCTGGACCAGGAGGGATCGGGCGTCGGCGTCCTGTTCCACTGCGTCGGCGACATGGACCGCCGCCACGGTCGCGCCGGAAGGCAGGAGGGTCTCCGGATCGAGGTCTTCCTCGGTGACCAGCAGCAGCGACGGACCTTGTGGCGGGGTGAGATCGAGGACCGGCGACGTCCAGGGCTGCGCGAAGGGCGGCTCGTCCAAGGGCGGGGCGTCGTTCGCCAGGCCTTTGGGCTGGAACCGGCCCGCAGTGTAGCGCGCGATGTTATCGGTCCTGGCCAGATAGGTCTTGCCTGGGGTGTGC
>NCDQ01000417.1 GCA_002280275.1 Caulobacter vibrioides
ATCGACGCCAAGCTCTTGGCCGAAATCACTTGGGACGTGTATGTCGCCAACTACCGTCGCGCCGTCTACGACGGCTGGTCGGTTGAGGCGCTGCTGGCGCGGCTTTCAGATCAACTGAAGGTCATCTTCGCGGGCGCCCGCGCTTAACAAAACCAGGAAGGCGCTCCGGTCGGGGGAGCGGGGCGCCTTCTCTTTCAAGATTGACGCAGGCGTGTTCGGAGGGGGGCGGGCTTGGGCGTAAGAGACGAGCAGAAGGCGGCGACGCGAGAGAAGGTTCTCGAAGCCGCCCGGGACCTGTTCAATGATGTCGGCTACGAGGAGACGACCATCCGCGCCATCGCGGAGCGGGCGGGGGTCTCGGTCGGCAGCGTGTTCACCACCTTCGCCTCCAAGGCGGAGGTGCTTAGCCATGTCATGACCCATCGCCTGGACGAACTCTACGCCGAGTTCGACCGGGTGATCCCGATCCTGCGGGGCAGCACCGTGGATCGGCTGTGCTCGATCTTCGCGATCCACTATGCGTTCGAGACCCGGCGGGTGAAGCTGTTCCTGGCTCACATCGCCGCCTCCTATAATCCTAACAACGAAGCGGGCGTCACGCCCTATGGCCGCAATCCGGGGTTGAGCCAGATGCTGGTCGACGTGCTGGCGGACGGCGTGCGCAAGGGCGAGGTGCGGCCGGATCTCGACCTCAACCTGGTGGTCGAAACCCTGAAGGCCGCCTACGCCTGGAACTACCGCATGGCCGCCGCGGCCGGCGGAAATCTGGCCGCGACCGAGATGTCGGCCGCCATGGACCGCCAGATCGCCATGATCGCCGAGGGCTGGAAGCCGCAGTAGGGGGTAAGCTCAAAGCGCCCCCTCCGTCTCGCTGCGATCCACCTCCCCCGCAAGCGGGGCAGGAGGGGAGGCAGCATCCTCCTCACCCGTGAAACGGGGGAGGTGGCGCGGCGCCGACAGGCGACGTGACGGAGGGGGCGCTCATTCACGAGCTCCCCTCGGATCGCTTATGGCCACGTTTGCGTTCAAGCCGGACAATCCATGGAGAGTCCGATGAATCGCACCCTGTCCCTGTCCCTCGCCGCCCTGCTGATGACCGCTGGCCTCGCCGCCTGCGACAAGGAGGCTGGCCGCAAGCAGGAGACGATCGGCAAGGTCGAGTCCGGCGTCGGCGAGGTCGTCGGCGACAAGGACCTGAAGACCGAAGGCCAGAAGGACCAGGTGGCCGGTAACCTCAAGCAGGGCGAGATCAAGGACGCCATCAAGGACGCCAAGAAGTAGGGGCCTTATGCCTCGAAGGACGTAAGGACGCCCCCTCCGTCTCGCTGCGTATCCGCAGCGATCCACCTCCCCCGCAAGCGGGGCAGGAGGGAGGCAGCATCCTCCTCACCCGTAAAACGGGGGAGGTGGCGCGGCGCCAATAGGCGACGTGACGGAGGGGGCGCTCTTGAGTCCGCAAAGGGTCGAGACCCGACTCCAACCTCCCGCCACAAACCCAGCCTTCGCCGCCTCGCCGCCCCTACGTCAGGATTGCCAGAGCGCCGCCCCGGTCGCACAGTCCCCGTCAAAGGTTTGGGGAGAGCGTCATGGGTATCGGGGGTAAGGTCGCGCTGACGGCCGTGGGGCTGGTGCTGGCGGTCACGGCGGTGGTGGCGGTGCGGACCGCGACGTTCGAGGCGCCGGCCCAGGCCGATCCCGCCGCCGCCAGGCTAGCGCCCGCCCGCCCGGTGGACGTGGCCAAGGCCGCCGAGCATCTGGCCCAGGCCATCCGCTTCCAGACCATCAGCCATCAGGACCGCGCCGACGACCAGCCGGCCGAGTGGGACAAGCTGCACGCCTGGCTGCAGACCACCTATCCGCAGGCCCACCAGGCCATGACCCGCGAGGTCGTGGCCGGCCATGGCCTTGTCTACACCTGGACCGGCTCGAACCCGGCCCTGCCGCCGATCGTGCTGATGGCCCACCAGGACGTTGTGCCAGTCACGCCGGGCAGCGAAGGCCAGTGGACCCACCCGCCGTTCGCCGGCGTCGTGGCCGACGGCAAGGTCTGGGGCCGCGGGGCGATCGACGACAAGGGCTCGCTGGTCACCATCTTCGAGGCGCTGGAGAGCGTGGCGGCCGGCGGCTTCAAGCCGGTGCGCACGGTGATCATCGTCAGCGGCCATGACGAGGAGGTGCGCGGCGAGGGGGCCCAGGCCGCCGCCGCCCTTCTGAAGTCGCGCAACGTTAAGGCCCAGTTCGTGCTGGACGAGGGCATGGCGGTGGTCGCCGACCATCCCGTGACCAGCAAGCCGGCCGCCATTATCGGCGTGGCCGAGAAGGGCTATGCGACCCTGAAGGTCACGGCTCCCGCTGTCGGCGGCCACTCGTCGGCCCCGCCCCAGGACGGCGGCGGCGTGGTCACCCTGGCCAAGGCCGTGCAGGCCATCCACGATAACGCCTTCCCGATGAAGTTCCAGGGGCCGGGCGCG
>NCDQ01000038.1 GCA_002280275.1 Caulobacter vibrioides
GAAGGAAGTGAAGACCCCCCAGATCCTGGATCGGAGCCTGTGGGAAAAGTCGGGCCACGCCGAGAAGTTCGGCCACGCCATGTTCATGTGCGAGAGCGCCGAGGGCGAGGTCCTGGCGGTCAAGCCGATGAACTGCCCCGGCCACATCCAGATCTTCAATGTCGGCCAGAAGTCCTATCGCGAGCTGCCGCTGCGCATGGCCGAGTTCGGCGCCTGCCACCGCTATGAGCCCTCCGGCGCCATGCACGGCATCATGCGCGTGCGCGCCTTCACCCAGGACGACGCCCACATCTTCTGCCGCGAAGAGCAGGTCACCGAAGAAAGCGCCCGGTTCATCGAACTGTTGCGCTCGGTCTATAGCGACCTTGGCATGACGCTGGCGGACACCAAGTTCTCGACGCGCCCCGAGCTGCGCGCCGGCACGGATGAGACCTGGGACAAGGCCGAGGCCGCTCTGGCCGCCGCCGCCGAGGCCGCAGGCGAAACCCTGACCCTGCAGCCGGGCGAAGGCGCCTTCTATGGTCCCAAGCTCGAGTTCTCGCTGAAAGACGCCATCGGCCGCGTCTGGCAGTGCGGCACGCTGCAGCTCGATTTCGTGCTTCCGGAACGATTGGACGCTGAGTACGTTTCCGAGGATGGTTCGAAGAAGCGTCCTGTGATGCTTCACCGCGCGATTCTGGGGTCCTTCGAGCGTTTTATCGGCATTCTTCTGGAAAACTTCGCGGGCGCGCTGCCCGTGTGGCTGGCGCCGACTCAAGTGGTGGTGGCTACGATTACCTCGGACGCCGATGACTATGCCCGTGAGGTCGTCGAGAAATTGACGAAACTGGGTATGCGTGCGGAACTGGATCTGCGAAACGAGAAGATCAACTATAAGATCCGCGAGCACAGCCTCGCGAAGGTGCCAGTGATCGCGGTGGTGGGACGTAAAGAAGCTGAAACGGGGCATTTGGCCCTTCGTCGCCTCGGCGGCGAAGGTCAGAGCGTCCTGTCGCTTGAAGAAGCGCTTCGGGTGCTGAAGTCCGACGCCACGCCGCCCGACCTCGCGCGGGCTCTGGCCGTCCAGGAGGTTGCGTCCGCCTGATGAACAGCATCCTCCCGTCCGTCTCGACCCTTGCCGTTGGTGCGCGTCCGGCTCGTCCGAACGTGTCCGTCGTCATGGTCGTCTATCGGACGGGAGAGGCGCTGGTCGAGAGCATCCGCCATGTGCTGGCCGAGCCGCTGGTCGATGAGTTCATCATCGTCGACAACGGCTCCTCCTCGCGCGACGAGGACATGCTGCGCTCCTTGGCCCTGACCGAGCCGCGCGTTGTGCTCAAGCAAGGGCACGGCAATGTCGGCTTCGCGCGCGGCGCCAATCTGGGCGCGGTGACGGCCGGCGGCGAGTACATCGTCTTCCTCAATCCCGACGCCAATCTGCAGCCCGGCTGCGTGGCGTCGCTGGTCACCGCCTTCAAGGGCCAGGCGGTCCCCACCATCGTGGGCGCGCGCGTGCTCAATGCTGATGGCAGCGAGCAGCGCGGCGGACGACGGGGCGAGGTCACGCCGATCAGCACCGTCCTGAGCTTTGGTCAGCTGACGCGCCGCTATCCCAAGCTGGCGGCGTTCGAGATCCATCGCGAAAATGAGCCTCTGCCCGGCGCGCCAGTGCCAATGCCGACGATTTCCGGCGCCTGCTTCGCCATGCGCCGCGCTGATTTTGAGGTCCTGAACGGCTTCGATGAAGGCTATTTCCTGCACGTCGAGGACATCGATCTGTGCTGGCGCGCCCGCCGGGCCGGCGGCCAGGTGCTGTTTCAGCCCAACGCCCAGGTGATCCATTTGGGGCACACCAGCCTGGAGCACCCGGTGAAGGTCGAGTTCCACAAGGGCGTGGGCCTGACCCGCTACTTCATCAAGCGCGCCGACAGCCTGCAGTTGTTCGCCGCCGCCGTGCTGCTGGCCCCGGCCATCATGCTGATGAGCGTGTGCCGCCCCCTGCTGTGGAAGCTGACCGGCCGGCCGATTTAGGGGCGTCCCTGCGTCCTTCGAGGCGCGCTCAAGAGCGCGCACCTCAGGATGAGGCGTTCAGCAACGGGTTTCCTCATCCTGAGGTGTGAGCCGCAGGCGAGCCTCGAAGGACGCACTGAGGCAGCCACCCACACTTGCCCCCTCCGCGCCTTCGGCGCTCCTCCCCCATAGGGGGAAGAAGGAAGCGCACCTTCCGCCCCCTATGGGGGCGGACGACCATGCGAAGCATGGTCCGGTGGGGGCCTGCTGCCTGTCCGACGTCCCCCCATTGCCGCCCCTCAGAACGCTCCGCTACATCGGCGCGATCGTCTCGAACCTCAAACCGTCGGGGCCTTCGATCGCGGTCGGAGCCTTCAGATTTCTAGCCGGCAGCATTGCGCGATATCGCTCGTAAATCGCCTTGGCGTCCCGGCCCGGCTTCACCGTCAAGCACTGGTCGAACTCGCCCTCGCGGCCCCAGTGCTTGCGTTCGGAGCGAGCGATGTCGCGGTCGACCTTGATGGCGGCGGCGACCTTTTCGGCGAGCGCGTGGTCGATCCCCGCGCCATAGCTGCCGAACCGGATCGTGACGTCGCAGCGCGCGGGTCCGGCGTCAGCGACGGGCGCGGAGACGCAGGCGGAGAGGCCCAGGGCGAGCAGAGCTGCCAGACGTTTCATGCGGGGAATCCTCCGGCGCGGGCGAGAAACGAGGCGGGCGCCTTGCCAAGACGCGCGCTGATGTCGCGGCCGATGGCGATCAGCGCCGCAAGGTCGTAACCGGTCTCGAAGCCGGCGCGTTCCAGCATGTAGACGAGATCCTCGGTGCCGATATTGCCCGTCGCGGCCGGCGCGAACGGACAGCCGCCCAGGCCCCCGACCGAGGCGTCCAGAACATCGACGCCCGCCTCGACGCTGGCGAAGGCGTTGGCCAGGCCCGTGTTGCGGGTGTCGTGGAAGTGCATCCGCAGGCGGGCGTCCGGCGCGGCGGCGCGGACGGCCTCGATCCGCTGACGGACGGTCCAGGGATCGGCCACGCCAATGGTGTCGGCGATTGCGATTTCAGGCACGCCCAGGACGGCGGCTTCACGGACGATGGCGACGACCTGATCTTCCGAAACCTCGCCATCGAACGGGCAACCGAAGGCCACTGAGATGGTGGCGGTGATCGGCGGACCGCCTTCGCTCGCCTGGCGCTCGACGATGGCCGCCAGGGTCTCGACCTGCTGGCGGGTGGTCGAGCCCTGGTTGCGGGTGGCGAAGCCGTCCGAGGCGCAGACCACGACATTGGCCTCGTCGCATCCGGTCGAGACGCATCGCTCCCACCCGCGCATGTTCAGCACAAGGCCAATGCGCGAGTGGACGAGGTCAGCGGGCAGGGCGGCCATGATTTCCTCGGCCCCCGCCATCTGCGGCACGCGGCTTGGGTTCACGAACGAGACGACCTCGGTGCGCTTGGCGCCTGCGGTCTCAAGCCGGGCGATCAGGTCGAGCTTCTCAGCGACGCTCAGAACGGTCTTTTCGTTCTGTAGCCCGTCACGCGGCCCGACCTCGACGATCTGGATGAAGCGACTCACGGCTGGGCCTCCTCCGGCGTGATGGGTTCGCCGCGATAGACGGTCAGACGCTCCTGGTCGCCGTCGGAATAGTTCAGGCCTTCGACCACGGCGGCGGGCCGCGCCGTCAGGCCGAGCGCGTTCAGGGCTGCCTGGAAGGGCTTTTCCTCCCGCGCCTCGACGATGGCCGGACGGCCTTCGGAGATCGCCCGAGCCGCGCCCGCCCCGTCTGTCAGTTGGGTCGTTGTACCGAGTTTGAAGATCAGGCTCGGCTCGGCGTAGCCCGTCACGGCCACCGGACCCGGCGCGCCCGACCGCGGCGACAGTCGGGCGGCGTCCAGGGTGCGGGCCAGATCCCGCGACAAGAAAAGCGGCTCCAGGCGCGGAATCAGGCCGGCGGTCAGGGCGATGTGGGCCGCCACGCCCAAGGCGCCGGCTGTGACGAGCGCCCGCGCCGAGTGGCGACGAAGCAGCAGCGTCGCGCCCGCCGAGCCGGCGCCCAGGGCCAGCAGGGTCGCCAGAATGGTCCAGGCAAGGTCGCTGGCCGTCCCGAACGCGGTCTGGCCGTAGATCGCCACGGCCGCCAGCACTGCGCCCATCAGCACGGACAGCGCGCCGCCGATCCAACGCGATCGCTTGCCGATCGGCTCGCGCACCGCGGCCGCCATCAGCATGGCCAGGGCGCCGTAGGCGGGGAGCTCGTAGTGGACCAGCTTGGTCGGCAGCAGCTCGAACATCAGCCAGGTCGGGACCAGCCAGCAGAGAGCGAAGCGCACGCCCGGTTCGTCGCGCTTGGTCCAGCCAACGACCAGGGCCGTCGGCAGCAACAGGGTCGCGGGGAACGACAGCAGCGGCGCAAGCAGGGTGTGGTAGCCGAACGGACCGGCATGGCCTTCCTGGCCGCCGGCCAGCTTGGGGGCCAGGTCCGCGCCGACCGCTGCGCCCCAGAAGCCGCCATCGGTGGCGACGGTGATCATCATCGCCCAAGGCAGGGTGACCGCCGCGAACAGGATCAGGCCCCAGGACCATCCCAGATCCTTGATCCAGGCGCCCTTGCGATCCCAGATCGCCAGGGCGATGAGCGCGAAGATCGCCACCAGCAGGCCCACGGGGCC
This sequence comes from Caulobacter vibrioides, assembly GCA_002280275.1. GTDB lineage: Bacteria > Pseudomonadota > Alphaproteobacteria > Caulobacterales > Caulobacteraceae > Caulobacter > Caulobacter vibrioides_A. The sequence goes on from NCDQ01000038.1 coordinate 4,658, forward strand.
CTTGATCAGCGCCGCCAGCGCCAGGCCCAACCAGAATGCGAGCTTGGTCCGCTTGCTCGAGGGCTCGCCCTTGCGGTGGGCCATGTAGATCCGCGCCAGCGCCGCCATGGCCAGGGTGGTCGCGCCGCACAGGGCCGCGTCGGTCTTGGCGATGAAGGCCTCGGACGACAGCAGGAAGGTCGCGCCCAGAATGGAGCCCGCCAGCAGGCCGGTGCGAGGGTCGAACAGGGCCGCCGCGCCCCAGGCGCAGGCCGCAGCCGCCAGCATCGCGCCCAGGAGCGAGGGAATACGGTACGCCCAGATCCGACGGTCCTCGGCGTCAGACAGCGCCTTGACGCTGAGCGCCTGCATCCAGTGGATGCCGACCGGCTTCTTGAAGCGTGGCTGGTCTTGGAACTTGATGACCACGTAGTCGCCGGTCTCGATCATCTGCGACGTGGCCTGGGCGAAGCGCGATTCGTCGCGGTCCAGCGGCGGCATGGCGAACAGGCCGGGCAGGCCGGCGATCAGGGCGACCAGCGCGGCGAACAGCGGCCCCCGCCACCCGCGGCTCCAGTCGTCGAGGCGAGATTCAAGCGTCATGCCGCCTGCTTTAGCACGATCCTTTCGTGTGGAAATTTTTCCGGTATTAGAGGGCGATGAACGCCGCCAGCGCCTCCACCCCCGATTATTCCGTCGTCGTGCCGGTTTTCGACGAGGGGGAGGCCGCGCCGAAGCTGGCCCGGGAGATCGCGGCCGCGTTTGCGGGCGAGGCCTACGAGATGATCTTCGTTGACGACGCCAGTCGTGACGACACCAAGGCGCGGTTGATCGCGCTGAAGGCCGAAATCCCGCAGCTTCGCGTGTTGGGCCATCGCAAGAACTCGGGTCAAAGCCGCGCTGTGCGCAGTGGGATCCTGGCCGCGCGCGGCGCGATCATCGTCACTCTGGACGGAGACGGCCAGAACGATCCCGCCGACGCGCCGCGCTTGGCCAAAGCCCTGGCGGCCGGTCCCGAGACCCTGGCCCTGGTCGGCGGCGAGCGGGTCAAGCGCCAGGACAGCAACGCCAAGCGTTTTGCGTCCAAGTTCGGAAACGGGGTTCGCAAGCGGCTCTTGAAGGACACCGCCAACGACACCGGTTGCGGCCTGAAGGCCTTCAGACGCGAGGCGTTCCTGCGCCTGCCGTACTTCGACCACATCCACCGCTATATCCCGGCCCTGATGCTGCGCGAGGGCTATGAGGTCGCGTTCCAGCCGGTCAATCACCGGCATCGCGAGAGCGGCGTGTCGAAGTACACCAACTTCGGCCGCCTGAAGGCGTCGGTCTCGGACCTGCTGGGCGTGATGTGGCTGCAATCGCGCGCCCGAAATCCACAGGGCGTGGACGAGGTCTAGTCTCGGGCCAGGCGAGCCGGCTTCACCACGGCCCAATTTCCGGCTAGGCCTTAACCATGGCGCCGACAAGCCTCGTGGGCGCCGGAGGGGGAAGCTCGATGTTCGCAGCCGTTCCGCTGCTGGCCTTGCCGGTCGTTGTCTACAACCTGGTCGCTCTGACGCTGACCGGAGGCTTCAAGGCCACGGACGCCTCGTTGCGCATGACCGAGACGCTGTTCACGATCCACATGACCTCGCGCACCGACTGGGCCGTCAGCCTGGGCGACCTGTTGATGGCCGCGTCCCTGGTCGTGCTCTTCGTCGAGCTTCTCAAGTCGACGACCAGCCGCAAGATCGCGATCATCAACCACTCGCTGTCGATGGTGCTGTTCATCCTGTGCCTGGTCGAGTTCCTGCTCGCCCCGGCTTTTGCGACCTCGACTTTCTTCCTGATCACCCTGATGGTGCTGCTCGACGTGCTGGCCGGCTTCATCGTCACCATCGTGGCGGCCCGCCGCGACGTCGATTTCGGCGACAACTGATCCCTATTCCGGGAAGCCGCCGGTCTGACGCAGGGCCTCGCCCAGCGCCATGGCCGCTGTGGTCGCCAGGTTCATCGAGCGCGCCTCAGCGCGGATCGGAATGACGATTCGACCGTGGACGGCCGCGTGGACCTCTTCCGGCGCGCCGCGACTCTCATTGCCGAACAGCAGCGTATCTCCGGGTTCGAATGAAAACTGGTGGAGCGGCGTCGCGCCCTTGGTCGTGAACAGCAACAGCCGTCCGTCAACGCGTTCCGGCGCCTTAAGGAATGTCTCCCAACTGTCGTGCCGGGCGAGGTGCGACAAAGGGCCATAGTCCAATGCGGCGCGCTTCAAGCTCTTGTCGTTCAAAGGGAAACTACAGGGCTCGATGACGTCGAGCCCAAGGCCGAAGCAAGCGGTCAGTCGGATGCAGGCCCCTACGTTTTGGGGAATGCCTGGTTGAAAAAGTGCGATGCGCATAATAAGCGAACCAACCACAAGGGCAGCAGGGGCTTTGCCACGAATCGAAAGGACTTGCGGACTTCGTCCGCGCGTCCGATAGGACGATTTGACCGCTGCCTTGTGGCGGAGATCCGCTTGCGGGTCGAGCAAGATATGGCGCCGAAAGGCGCGTCTCCAAGCCGGTCGCTCCCGCGGCCTGGCGGAACCAAAGGGTGACTTAAGGTGGCCGACACCGCCGTGGGCGCAACGACCGAGCCGGAACACGGGGGTGATCCCTCCCGGCGCGACTTCATTCACATCGCCGCAATCGCTGCTGCTGCTGGCGGCGCGGCGAGCCTCGTCTGGCCGTTCATCGATCAGATGAACCCGTCGGCGGACACGCTGGCGATGGCTTCGACCGAGTTCGACCTGACCAAGGTGCCGGAAGGCCAGCAGGTCACGCTGAAGTGGCGCGGCAAGCCGCTCTTCGTGCGTAACCGCACCAAGGGCGAGATCAGCAAGGCGGTCGCCGACGACAGCGTGTCGATGAAGGACCCGCAGAACGACGCCGACCGCGTGAAGCCGGGCAAGGCCCAGTGGCTGGTGCTGATCGGCTCGTGCACGCACCTCGGCTGCGTGCCGACGTTCGGCGGTGGCGACTTCGGCGGCTGGTTCTGCCCCTGCCACGGCTCGCACTACGACACCTCGGGCCGCATCCGTAAGGGTCCCGCCCCGCTGAACCTGGCGGTTCCGGAGTACGAGTTCCTGTCCGACACCAAGGTCAAGATCGGTTAATCCAGATGAGCGGACATTCGACCTACCAACCCAAGACCGGTTTCGAGCGCTGGCTCGACGCCCGTCTGCCGATTATCCGTCTGGGCTACGACTCGTTCGTCGACTATCCCACGCCGCGGAACCTGAACTACTGGTGGACCTTTGGCGGCATCCTGTCGCTGTGCCTGGCCTCGCAGTTGATCACCGGCATCATCTTGGTGATGCACTACACGCCGAGCGCCTCGGGCGCCTTCGCGTCGGTCGAGCACATCATGCGCGACGTGAACTACGGCTGGCTGATCCGCTACATGCACGCCAACGGCGCGTCGATGTTCTTCATCGCCGTCTACATCCACATGATGCGCGGTCTCTATTACGGCTCCTACAAGGCGCCGCGTGAAGTGCTGTGGCTGCTGGGCTGCGTGATCTACCTGCTGATGATGGCCACGGCCTTTATGGGCTACGTCCTGCCCTGGGGTCAGATGTCGTTCCACGGCGCCGTCGTGATCACCAACCTGTTCGGCGCCCTGCCGATCGTTGGCGAGAGCATCACCACCTGGCTGTGGGGCGGCTTCGCGGTCGACAACGCCACGCTGAACCGCTTCTTCTCGCTGCACTACCTGCTGCCCTTCATGATCGCGGGCGTCGTGATCCTGCACATCTGGGCGCTGCACGTGGTGGGCCAGAACAACCCGACCGGCGTTGAGCCGAAGTCGAAGGCCGACACCGTGCCCTTCACGCCTTACGCGACGGTGAAGGACGGTTTCGCGATGAGCGTCTTCATGATCCTCTTCGCCTTCTTCGTCTTCTACATGCCCAACGCTCTGGGTCACGCCGACAACTACATCGAGGCTGACCCGCTGGTGACGCCGGCCCACATCGTTCCGGAATGGTACTTCCTGCCGTTCTACGCGATCCTGCGCGCCGTGCCGGACAAGCTGATGGGCGTTCTGGCCATGTTCGGCGCGATCGGCTGCCTGTTCGCTCTGCCGTGGCTGGACACCTCGAAGGTGCGCTCGATGCGTTACCGCCCGACCGCCAAGGTCTACTTCGTGATCTTCGTCGTGGCGTGCTGCATCCTGGGCCTCTGCGGCGCCAAGCTGCCGGACGACAAGGTGATCCCGCACTTGACCACCTTCCAGCTGATCGACGCCGACCTGAACAGCTTTGTCTGGCTTAGCCGCGTCGCCTCGCTCTATTACTTCGCCTTCTTCCTGGTGATCCTCCCGATCCTGGGCCTGAAGGAAAAGCCGCTGCCCGTGCCGGAATCGATCGCGTCGCCGGCGCTGACCGAGAAGAAGGGCTGATCCCGATGCTGCGCAAACTCTCCATCATCGCAGCCGTTGCGGGTCTGGCCTTCGCCGGCCAGGCGTTCGCCGCCGGTCACCCGCTGCCGCCCAAGGACGTGAAGTGGTCGTTCGAAGGGCCGTTCGGCAAGTTCGATCAGGCCCAGCTGCAGCGCGGCTACAAGGTCTATCGGGAGGTCTGCTCGTCGTGCCACTCGATGAAGCTGGTCAGCTTCCGCAACCTCGGCGACAAGGGCGGTCCGTTCTATAACGACAAGTACAAGAACGCGAACGACAACCCGTGGGTCAAGGCGATCGCCAAGGACTACGAGGTCGCCGATATCGACTCGGAGACCGGTGATCCGATCAAGCGGCCCGCGACCAGCGCTGACCGCTTCCCGTCGCCCTACGCCAACGAAGTGGCCGCGCGCGGCGCCAACGGCGGTGCTCTGCCGCCGGACATGTCGCTGCTGGCCAAGGCCCGTTCGGGTGGTCCCGACTACATCTACTCGATCCTCATCGGCTATGTGGAGCCGCCGGCGGGGCTGAAGGTTGGTCCTGGCCAGCACTACAACCCCTACATGCCGGGCGACCTGACCGCCTACTGGTCGGGCTCGCACGAAAGCGTTCCGGCGGGTGGCTTCATCGCCATGGCCCAGCCGCTGAAGGATGGTCAGGTGACGTTTGACGACGGCACCAAGTCGACCCTCGACCAGCAGGCTAAGGACGTCTCGGCCTTCCTGATGTGGGCCGCTGAGCCCAAGCTGGAAGAGCGCAAGCAAACCGGCTTTGCGGTGATCATCTATCTGCTGCTGCTGAGCGGTCTGCTGTACGCCAGCTACAAGCGGGTTTGGCGCAACGAGTCGCACTAAGCGGCTAGCGTCCTCCCAAGACTGGAAAGGCCCGGTGGCGACACCGGGCCTTTTCTTTTGGCGCTTCGCCTGGAGCGTGACGCCGAACGTGGGAACCGGCTTCGGCGCGAGTCACGCTCTAAGTGTTTGATTTAGGGCCTCGTTATCGCGTCAAAACGACTCCGTTTTGACGCGCGAGGTTCTAGGTTCAGGGGGCGATCGAGAGGGTGCGGCCGTCGGCTGACAGGCGGAACCGGTGGCGCGCCCACAGGGCGGTTCCTAGTGTCCCAACGACGCCCTCGGGCAGATCATCGGCCAGGGTGGCCGGAACGTTCTCAGCCAGCACCCCAGCGAGCGATAGGGCCCGAAGGCGCGCGGGCGCCTTGTGGCGGGCGCTGACATCCAGCTTGCCGGCGACCTGCCCCTCGCGGGTGGATAGCCGCGCCATGGCCCGGGAGGCGGTGTCGATCGCGAAGGCGCCGCTCCGGGCCGTCGGGCCATCGCTGAAGGCTGCGGCGATCGTCGGCAGTCCGTCGATCACCTTAACCGGCAACACCACCTGTCGCCGCGTGCGCCAGGGTTGGTCGATACGCACCCTGCACCTGGCGAAGTCGATCTCGATGCTGTGGCCGGCCAAGACGTCCATGCCGATGACGCCGGCGATCGGCGCGGCGAAACCCGCTCCACGGTCGTCAATATCGGCCACGGTCACCGACACGGCTGGAACCGTCAGCCCGGCGATCTGGACCGGCAGCGTTATGGTCTCGGTCGTGATCCCGGCCATCTGGGCCTTGGTGTTATGCAGAAGGGTTCGCGGCGCGGAGAGATCGATCACATAGTCGCCGGCCATGTCGGCGATCGCGGCCGGTGCGATCACCGCGCCGTTCTCGAACCAGCATAGTGTCTCGCCTGCACGCGCCGGGTGCGCGGCGCCGAGGGGCGCTATGACGCAAGACAGCAGGATGGCGACGCGAGCACGCATGACCCCAGCCTAGCGCAGCCTCGCCGCTTGCGCGATGGCCGCCAACATCCAGCCGAGCGCGGGCTTAGCCCGCCGGACAGGCCTGGGTCGGCGCCCCGTAGCGGGCGTGGACCGTGCGGGCGGTTGGGGCGCCCAAGGTGATGATCGTCATCTGATCGTAGTCGCAATCGGTGACCGGGCTTGGCGCGGTGTCCCCCAGAGCGCGGGCGATGTCGCCGACCGTGTTGCTATGACCGACGATCAAGACGGTCGTGTCCTTGGCGGCCTCGCGGGCGGCCTCGGCGACACGCTGGGCGTGGGCCGCCACGCCCCCGTCCAGCGCGATCGTCTGGACCGATACGCTGGCCCCATCGGCAGTCGGCTGGCCGGTCTGCTGCGTCCGCTTCAGCGGTGTGGCCAGCACCAGCGCGACCTTGGCGCCGGAAAGCGCGGCCGCCAGCGCCTTGGCACGAGCCTGGCCGGCTGCGGACAGATCCGGATCGCCATCGGGCGAGACCTTCTCGCCGTGCCGGACGATCACCACGGTCTGGGCCAGGGTCGGGCCCGCAACCAGCATCAGCGCCAGGGTCAAGGCGCTCAGTCGACGGATCATCATTCAAGCCTCGGCCTTGGTCCCGCCGGACCGTTGGAACAGTTGCAGGGTGCGCAGCAGCGACAGGCGTGCGCTGTCGGGATGATGGCCGCTGGGCGCAACGAAGGCGTGTCCAGCGTCATACAGATAGATCGGTAGTTCAGGGTGACGGTCGCGGATCGCCTCGACGTCGGCGAGCGGGATCATCGCGTCGGTCTTGCCGAAGTGAAGGATGGTGGGGACCTTGGGCGTCTCGTCGCGATAGGCCGCGATGTCGCCGCCATAGAAGGCCGAGACGGCGGTCAGCCCCTCGCACCGGCAGGCCGCCAGCCAGGCCGTTGTGCCGCCATAGCAGAAGCCCATCGCAAACACCGGCCCTTCAAGGGCGTCGATACAGGCCTGGACACGGGGCAGGGTG
>NCDQ01000418.1 GCA_002280275.1 Caulobacter vibrioides
CGCGGCACGGACATGGGGGGTTCGATGCCCCCCATGTCCGTATTCCCTCGCAACAAAAAAAGGGAGAGGCGACGGGCGCCCCTCCCTTTTGTCGTTTCAGAACTCGTCGGGCATCCCGCCCCGTGCCGTGTAGACGATCCGGTCGATCATCGGCTGACCCAGTGCGCCATAATCCCCTTCATCTATGGCGAGGTAGCCCAGCTCATCGTCCTGGATGACATGCTGGTCGAAGTAGCTGTGAAGGGCCCGGCGCTCTGCGCACGCAACTGCGGCGAAGTAGGCGGCATTGTCGGCAGCGGCGTTCGAGATGATCTGCATGTTAGGCTCCTGTCTGTCTTGAATGACAGGATCAGGCGCGTCGGGCGGCCGAGGCCGGGTCAAGGATCGCGAAGCGACCGCGAAGCGGCGGTGGGGGTCACGATTTTCTTCGGCGGCCACCGGCATCGGCAGGGAAGCGCCAGGCTCGATCTGCCGAAGAAAATGGTGGGGCCCCGCCGTCCTTGAGGCGGTCTCGGTCGTCTGACATCATGGGAAGACTGTGAGAGATTTTTCCTCTCGTGGAGTGGTGTCCGGCAAGGCGTAGCGGCGTGCGGACCGAAGGGGCCGTGCGGCACGCGAGCGAGCCGGGATATAGAGCTGGCGGCGCAAGAAAAGGGACCGAGCGCAAAGCCCGGCCCCGGTTGCCGTCAGGGATGACGACCACAGTGGCAGCAGTCCTCCTCAATGCCGCTGAAGGAGCATAGCCCAGGTCCGGAACCCGCCCGCGCCTCGTCGGTATCTTCGATGTAGCCATGATGGTTGGCAATCGCGATGGCGTGGCGGTCAGGGACGGCCCGGCCGCCGCGGAGCGGGCAAAATTGGGCGGACCGCTGATCCTTGACGGCCGATGGACACCCAGCGTCATGCTTCGGCGATGAAGCCCATCTGATGCCGAGATGTGAGAGCGCGCGGCTTTGCCCCCGAACCCCTTCAGGGCGTTCCGGGTTAACCGCAAAGCACTGTGCCGGAACGGGCACGACGGTCTTGCTGCAAGGCTATCGAAACGCGTCAGCTCAAGCCTTGGCTTGGTGCGAATGGTGGTCTGTGATAGGGGCCTGACTGCGCTGCAAAGCGGCAGCGCCGGGACTGGTAATCCCGTCGAGAACGGCAACTCGGTGTGATCTTCACGCCGGGGTGCCTGCGCATATGTCCAGGTGCCCCGGCACTAAAAGCGTAGGCGCATGTCTCGACGTGTTACCAGCCCCGGCTCCCGCGCCCAGCGCGCGGGAGTAACCGGGTGCCGCATGTCCCCCATACTACCCGCCACCGCGTCATGACATGTGCCGGAGGGGATATGATCGATCGGGTCGAGGATGGGTCGAAGGCCGATCTGAGCGTGCAACGGGCTCTCGCGATCGTGCTGATGCGGGAGGTCTTGCCATTGCTCGATACGCTCGGAGAGAATGTCGCGGCAGGACATCTTCAGGTGGCGATCGACACGGTCCTGGGTGAGGCAGCGAGCTTCCCCACGGAAGGCTCCTGCTGATCCATCACGGCGTGTCAGGTCCAGGCGAGACGCGCGTCGCCAGACTCGGTCGCGCTCGCCAACAGGCGTTCAATCCGGGGAAGGTAATGGTCGACGCCGCGTTCGGCCGCGCGGGCCGGAGTGTCCGGATCGGCGAGCCGGTTCCGGACCCGCAGGACAAGATGTTGAGCGTGAAAGTCCTGGCCGACATCCCGGCGGACAAGCGCCCCACGATCCAGGTGATGGACACGCGCGGTCCCGCCTTCAAGGCCCTGGTGGCCAAGCGCCAGGCCGAGCTTGGCTCCAGCTTCACCAATTGTGACGTCGACGTTCCCGCTCAGGTGAAATGATGATCCGCTCGCGCGCGCTCTTGGCCGGGCTCTGCCTGGCGGCCTTGGCCTCCGCCGCCATGGCGACGCCCAAAGCTCCGAAGCTTACCGAGGTCGACTGGCGTACGCCGGCGCCCGAGACGGTCATGGTGATCGACACCAACAAGGGGCGCGTTCTGGTCGAGCTCGTCCCCGAGGTGGCGCCCAACCACGTGGCGCGCCTGCAGGATCTGACCCGCGCGGGACTCTATGACGCGCGCACGTTCTTTCGGGTCATCGACCGCTTCATGGCTCAGACTGGCGACCCGACGAACACGGGCGAGGGCGGTTCGGATCGCCCGAACCTGAAGGCCGAGTTCACATTCCGACGCGCCACCGACACCGGCTTTGTGCCCATGGCCGCCCCGGCCGGGCTGGAGGTCGGCTACGTCAAGTCGTTGCCGGTCGTGAGCCAGCACTGGAGCTGGAGCGAGGTGACCAGCGACAAGAAGGTCGCCGCCTGGGCCACCTATTGTCCCGGCGTCATCGGCATGGCGCGGAGTGAGGACAACAACTCCGCCAACAGCCAGTTCTTCCTGATGCGCCAGCCCTATCCCTCGCTCGACAAGCGCTACACCGCGTTTGGTCGGGTGATCAG
>NCDQ01000419.1 GCA_002280275.1 Caulobacter vibrioides
GGGCTTCTCGAACGGCGCGCTGAGCCTCAGCGCCAGCGGCGGCCTGGGCGTGGCCATCGCCGATGACGCAACCACGCCATCGAACAAGATCGGCAAGGGCTTCAGCCACTATTTCGGCCTCAACGACATTGTCCGCACCAGCGGCTATTCCCCGTATGAGACCGGCCTGACGGCCTCGGACCCCCACGGGTTCACCAGCGGCGAGATGACGATCCGCCTGACCGACGTCGAGGGCGGTCGTATTCGCGACATCCCCTTCACGCCGCCCGTGGGCGGGACAATGCAGAACATGCTCGACGCGCTGAACTCCCGCGCGTCCGGCGTCGGCCTCTACGGTCAGTTCTCGATGAACGGCCAGGGGCAGATCAGCTTCACGTCGAACACCAACACCCCGGTGGCGATGTCGATCGTCGCCGACAGCACCGAGCGCGGCGCCGGCGGCCCCTCGGCCAGCCAACTGTTCGGCATCGGGCCCGCCGAACGCAGCACGCGCGGCGAGAAGTTCTCCCTGAACAAGGCGATGGACCAGAACCCCAAGCTGTTGCCCTTCGCTAAGCTGGACCTGACCCAGGCGGTCGGCGGCAGCGCGGCCCTGGCGATCGGCGACGGGCGCGGCGCCCTGGCGCTGGCCAACGCCGGCGAGAACACCGCCACGTTCGGCGTCGCCGGCAGCGCCGCTTCGGTGACCATGACCGTGTCGCGCTACGCCGCCGACTTCGGGGGCTCCATCGCCCGAAAGGCCGCCACCGCCGAAAGCCGCAAGGACGCCGCCGCAGCGGTGTCCAGCGAAGTCGACAGCCAGCGTCAGTCCGAAGAGGGCGTGAACCTGGACGAAGAACTGATCAACCTGACCACCTATCAGCAAGCCTTCAACGCCTCGGCCCGCCTGATCCAGGCGAGCAAGGACATGTTCGACGTGCTCACCGGAATCCTGGGGTAAGCCATGACCCGCGTCTCGACCGTCCAGAACTACAACATCATGACGTCCAACCTCATGAAGGCGCAGATCCGCCAGAATGACGTAGGCGCCCAGGTGGCCAGCCAGAAGGTCGCCACCGACCTGCGCGGCTACGCCAAGAACGCCGAGGTTCTGACCGCCATGCGCAGCGCCCAGACCAAGATCAACGGCCTCTTGGACCAGACCAAGCTGGTCAACAATCGGTTGGACATGCAGAACACCGGTATCGGCCGGGTCGCCGATGGAACCAAGGATGCGCGCGAAGCCATCGCCAACGCGCTGGCGGCCGGCAACGCCACCACCCTGATGCAGCAACTGCAGGCGGCGTTCAGCGAGGTGGTTCAGGGCGTCAACACCAAGTCGAACGGGCTCTACGTGTTCTCCGGCGCCCAGACCCAAACTGCGACCACCACCGCGGCCACCATGGCCGACCTGACGGCGGCCCCCTCGACGGCGTCGCTGTTCCAGAACGACCAGTACATCACCACCAACCGGGTCGATGAGCAGACCAACGCCAAGACCGGCGTGCTGGGCGACGCTCTGGGCACGGCGACCTTCGACGCCTTCAAGCAGGTCCAGGCCTATATCGACGTCAACGGCGCCTTCACCGGCAACCTCAATGACACCCAGGTCAACTTCCTGAAGGGCATGCTGACCACCTTCGACACGGCCTACAAGTCGGTGGTCGACATCCAGGGCAAGAATGGCGTCAACCAGAAGCGCTTCGAGGCCGCCGAGACCGATCTCTCCAACCAGGCCGACACCCTGACCACCATGGTCGGCGGCATCGTCGATGTCGACATGGCCGAGGCCGTCACCCGCCTGGAGGCCGCCAAGCTGGCGGTGCAGGCCTCGGCCCAGGTGTTCACCAGCCTGCAGGCCTCCTCGCTGCTGAACGTTCTGAAGTAAGGCCGCCCATCCGCGGGGCCGGCTTGGCCGTAAGCGGAGGCATGAACACCGCCTTCTCGACCTGGACCGCCACGCGCGCCGCCGGCCTGGCGCGCCTGGACGCCTTCCTGCCGCACGCCGGTCGCGCCTACGCCGCACGGCGCAACCATGCGGTCGACGCGCCCACCGTGTCGGGCCTGTCGCCCTATCTGCGCCGCCGGATGGTGACCGAGCGCAAGGTGCTGACCCGCGTGCTGGCGCGCCATGACGAAACCGCCGCCGAGAAGTTCATCGACGAGGTGTTCTGGCGCGCCCACTTCAAGGGCCGGTTGGAGGGCCAGCCCGAGATCTGGACCCGCTACCGCCAGTCGCTCGCGCAAGACCGTGCGGCGCTGGACCGCGACCCGGCCCTGGCCCGCCGCTACGCCGACGCCGTCGCCGGCCGCACCGGGATCGACGCCTTCGACGCCTGGGTCGCGGAACTGGAGGCGACCGGCTATCTGCATAACCACGCGCGCATGTGGTTCGCCTCGATCTGGAGCCACACCCTGGGTCTGCCCTGGGCGCTGGGCGCAGCGTTCATGCATGCGCGGCTGCTGGACGGGGATCCGGCCGCCAACACC
>NCDQ01000420.1 GCA_002280275.1 Caulobacter vibrioides
TAAGGTGCTGGGCCCGCGCGGCCTGATGCCGAACCCGAAGGTCGGCACCGTGACCCCGAACGTCGCCCAGGCCGTCAAGGACGCCAAGGGCGGCGCCGTGGAGTTCCGCGTCGAAAAGGCCGGTATCGTTCACGCCGGCATCGGCAAGGCCTCGTTCACCGACGAAGCCCTGGTCATCAACGTCAAGGCTCTGATCGAAGCCCTGAACCGCTCCAAGCCCTCGGGCGCCAAGGGCGTGTTCATCAAGCGCGTCGGCCTGTCGTCGACGATGGGCCCGGGCTTCAAGGTCGACGTCAGCTCGATCGGCGCCTGAGCCACTTAGGTTTTAGTAAGCGTACCAGTAAAGCGTAGCGGCACGGGCGCTGGAGCCATCCAGCGCCCGTTCTGCGTTTGAGGGTGAGACGCACGCGGCCGCCCCTTTGATTGCCGCTCCGGCTAGCCAATGCTACCTTCTGTCTAGACGGAGGTTCCTATGCCCTTCCACGTCCGCGACCCAGAGACCGACGCCCTGGTGCGCCAGTACGCCGAGGACAAGCGCGTCGGCCTCACCGAAGCCGTCAAGCTGGCGGTGCTCAAAGCACGAGAAGCCGAGGACAAAGCCCGCGCCGAAAAGCTGGCGAAGATCGACGCGATCCTGGCTGAGGTCGATAGCTGGCCGCGCACCGGTCTGAAGGCCGACAAGGAATTCTTCGACATGATCAACGGCGACTGATGTTCGTCGATGCCTCCGCATGGGCGGCCATTCTGTTGAATGAGCCCGAGCGGATCGGATTCCGTCAAAAGCTTGCGGCGGCGTCGGTCGTCCTCACGTCGGCGATCGCGACGTGGGAGACGGTCCGCGCATTGACGCGAGCGACGCTGCCCCCGCTCGACGCCTTAGACGTCGTGAAAGATCTCCAGCAGGGGTTCGGGAGCCGGCTCGTCATCATCGGCGAGAAGGAACAAGCCCTGGCGGTGGACGCCCACGCCCGCTTTGGCAAAGGCGTCCACCCCGCCAGGCTGAACATGGGCGACTGCTTTTCCTACGCCTGCGCCAAGGTTCATGGCGTGCCGCTGCTCTATAAGGGCGAGGACTTTTCCCTGACCGACATCGAGGCCGCCTGATGCCCGACACCCTCCTGGATGTCGCCGTGATCGGCGGCGGGCCCGCCGGGCTGATGGCGGCCGAGACGGTCGCCAGGGCCGGCCGGTCCGTGACCGTGTTCGAGAAGATGCCGACCTTCGGGCGCAAGTTCCTGATGGCCGGACGTGGCGGCCTGAACCTGACCCACAGCGAGGATTTCGAGCGCCTCGCCACGCGTTACGGCGAACGTTCCGCGAGACTGCGCCCTATGCTGGAGGCGTTCACGCCCAGCGACCTCGTGGCCTGGGCGGAAGGGCTGGGCCAGGAGACCTTCGTCGGAGCCAGCGGCCGGGTGTTTCCCAAGGCGATGAAGGCCTCGCCGCTGCTTCGCGCCTGGCTCGCGCGTCTGGAGGGCCTGGGCGTGGCGCTGCGACCGCGCTCGACCTGGAAGGGCTGGGACGCGATGGGCGCCCTGCTGATCGAGGATCCGGACGGCCGTCACGCGGTGCGCGCGCGGCTGACCATCCTGGCGCTGGGCGGCGCCAGTTGGCCCAAGCTCGGCTCGGACGCCGCCTGGGCGCCGCTGCTGCGCGTGGGCGGTTCGGAGATCGCGCCCTTCCGGCCGGCCAACTGCGGCCTCGACATCGCCTGGAGCGCGGTCTTCCGCGATCGGTTCGCCGGCGAGCCGCTGAAGAACATCGCCTTGCGCCTGGGCGAGGCGCGGGCGCGCGGCGACGCCGTCATCGCTCGCTATGGCCTGGAAGGCGGCGCGATCTACGCCCTGGGCGGGGCGGCGCGCGACGCGGCCCTGGCGGGCGGCGTGACCCTGACCATCGACCTGCGCCCCGACCTGCCGGTCGAGACGCTGGAGCGCCGCCTGCACGCCCCGCGCGGCGGCCAGAGCCTGGCCAACTTCCTGCGCAAGGCCGTCAAGCTGTCGCCGGTCGAGGTCAATCTGCTGCGCGAGGCCCATGGCCTGGACCTACCCGTAGAGCCCGCCGCCCTGGCCGCCGCGATCAAGACCGCGCCGCTTCGTCTGACCGGGGTTCAGCCGCTGGATCGCGCCATCTCCTCGGCGGGCGGCGTGCGCTTCGAGAGCCTGGACGGCCTGACGCTGAAGGCGCGTCCTGACGTGCTGCTGGCCGGCGAGATGCTGGACTGGGAAGCTCCCACCGGCGGCTATCTGCTCACGGCCTGTCTGGCCAGTGGTGTGGTGGCTGGGGAGGGCGTGGCGCGCTACCTTCATCAGGCAGGGCCACTCTGAAAACAGAAACGCGCCCAAGGGGCGCGTTGTACGAATAAGGTGACGAGCCTTGACCCCGGCACTGGATTCACAGTTAGGGCTGCTTGGTTCCCCACCTGACCCGGTTGGCCGCTTCACCATGCGGGAAGGCCCGTCG
>NCDQ01000421.1 GCA_002280275.1 Caulobacter vibrioides
GCCGAGGTGCTGGAGTTCATCAAGCCGAAGTTGGCCGAGCAGGGCCTGAACATCGACATCAAGGTGTTCAACGACTACGTCCAGCCCAACACCCAGGTCGCCGAAAAGCGCATCGACGTCAGCTACTTCCAAACCCTGCCGTATCTGGAGAGCTTCAATCGCGACAAGGGGACGAACCTGATCCCGCTGCAGGGCGTCCACGTCGAGCCGATCGGGACCTATTCGGCCAAGTGGAAGTCGATCGCCGAGGTTCCAAACGGCGCCACCGTCGCCATCCCAAATGACGCCTCGACCGAAGGCCGCGCCCTGATCCTGCTGGCCAAGAACGGCGTCATCGCCATCAAGGATCCGAAGAACCCGCTGACCAGCCTGCGCGACATCACCAGCAACCCGAAGAACCTGAAGTTCAAGGAGCTGGAGGCGCCGGCCCTGCCGCGGGTGCTGAACCAGGTCGATCTGGCGGTGATCAACACGAACTACGCCCTCGACGCCAAGCTGAACCCCAGCAAGGACGCCCTGATCATTGAGGACAAGACCAGCCCGTACGTGAACTATCTGGTCGGCCGTCCCGACAACAAGGACGACCCGCGCGTCAAGAAACTGGCCGCCGCCCTGACCACCCCAGAGGTCAAGGCGTTTATCGAGCAGAAGTACGCAGGCGCGGTGGTGCCGGCGTTCTAGGGGGCGGAAATCCTCGCCTGTTGGGGGAGGGCGCAGCGCAGGTCGCTGACGGCACAGTCAGGGCCGCAAGCGGACTGTGACGACAGGCGCTGCGGTGGGGATTCGGACAGGCCGCAGGCCCCCACCGGACCACGCTTCGCATGGTCGTCCGCCCCCATAGGGGGGGGCAGAAGTTTCGCGCTCCTTCTTCCCTCTCCGGGGGAGGAGAGCCCCAAACTCGACCTCCCGGGCGGTCGCCGGGAGGTCGGGCGCTCACCGCCGTGCGTCTTTCGAGGCTCGCCTGCGGCTCACACCTCAGGATGAGGAAACCCGTTGCTGACCCCTCGTCCTGAGGTGCGCGCTCTGAAGCGAGCCTCGAAAGACGCACGGCGCCGGACGCCCGACCAGGGGCCAAGCTCTCCCTAGGCTCCAACCGACAAGCGGCCGCTCAGATCGCCAGAACCGAGCATTTCAGGTCCCGGCGAACCGCCGCCCTAGGCCTCTACCAACCGCAGATCGCGGGCGTAGCGCTTCCAGTTCTCGACATAGTGCAGGGCCGAGGCCTGCAGGATCATGGCGTGCTGCTCGCCGATCTCTCGCACCACCTTGCCCGGCGCGCCCATGACCATCGAATTATCCGGGATCTCCTTGCCTTCGGTGATCAGGGCGCCGGCGCCGATCAGGCAGTTCTTCCCGATCTTCGCGCCGTTCAGGACGATCGCGCCGATGCCGATCAGCGAACCGTCGCCGATCGTGCAGCCGTGAAGCATCACCATGTGACCGATGGTCACGTTGGCGTCGATGGTCAGCGGCGCGCCAAGATCAGTGTGGAGAATCGAGCCGTCCTGGACGTTGCTGTTCTCGCCGATCGTAATGGGATCGTTGTCTCCGCGCGCGACCGCGCCCCACCAAATACTGGCGTTCTTCTTGAGAATCACATTACCCATGACGCTCGCCGTTGGCGCGATCCAGTATTCGCCTTGCGCGGGAAGCGTCGGCGTCGTGGCGCCCAAGGAATAGACAGTCATCCGTACACCTCGTTTTCTTGCGCGCGATTTCCAGATTAACGACCCGGAAACCATGATGCGCCATTGTAGTCAGGCGATTCGAGAGGGAACATTCCTCAAGCGGGAATCATTTTCCTTTCGTACCGGGCCTAGGGGCAAGCACCCTGCGCCCGCCCGCTGACGAAGACGAGGTGTGGCTCTTGGCGTTTCGGCGTACAGCACCGTCTGTTGCGACTTCCCGTTTGGGAAGCGCTCCTGAGCCGCCCCGCCGCGCACGCGACTTCGTTAAAATCCAGCTCACCGCCAAGGACGACGCCTCACGGGCTCGTCCTTTTTTCTTGTCTGAATGGAGGCTTTGATGACCAAGCGAGCCCTGAAGCGGATGGCGCGCGAAGGCGCGCAAGAGATCGGCCAGTATGACGACGCCAAGGTGCGTCGCCTGCCGGTCGATCATCGCGGTGGCTGGTCACCCCTGTCCGATGAAGGGGGTGCCAGGGGCGAGAGTCGGGACCAGAGCTACCTAAAGACCATAAAACCCAAATCGCCGGGCCAGGCGCAGCTGATGGAAGCCATCGACGAGAAGAACCTCGTCATGGCCCTGGGCCCGGCCGGCACCGGCAAGACCTACATCGCCATCTCCAAGGCGGTCGAGGCGCTGGAAGCGGGCCGTGTCAGCCGCATCGTGCTCTCGCGCCCCGCCGTCGAAGCCGGCGAGTCGATCGGCTATCTGCCGGGTGACATGGAAGACAAGCTGGCCCCCTATCTGCGCCCGCTCTACGACGCCCTT
>NCDQ01000422.1 GCA_002280275.1 Caulobacter vibrioides
ATATCGCTGACGGCGTCGACGTGGCGGTGGAAAAGTACTTCGGTCGCTCGGGCTACCTGTCGGCCGCCGTGTACCACAAGGAGCTGTCGAACTTCGTCAACTCCAATTCGTCGTCCTACAAGGACTTCTCGGACTATCTGTTCCTGCTCAGCACCGCACAGCAGGCGCAACTGGGCACCAAGATCGGTCTGGTCTCGGGTCCTGACAACGGCGACGGCGGCTATATCCGCGGCCTGGAACTGTCGGCCTCGCTGCGGGGCGACCTGTTGTGGGAACCGCTGAAGTCCTTCGGCCTGATCGTCAGCGGTTCGTTCACCGACAGCAAGGTGACGCTGGAAAAGGGCACGAACCCGATCACCATTCCGGGCCTGTCCAAGACGGTCGTCAACACCACGTTCTACTATGAAAAGAACGGCTTCAACGCCCGGATCAGCAACCGCTATCGCGGCAAGTTCCTGGGTGAAGTCGCCGGCCTGAGCGCCGCACGCGTCTTCCGCACCGTCGACAAGGAGTCGGTTGTCGACGCCCAGATCGGCTACGAGTTCCGCGACGGCCCAATGAACGGTTTGTCCCTGCTGCTGCAGGCCAACAACATCACCAACGAGCCCTTCAAGACCTACGACAACGACGATCCGCGCCAGACCATCGACTATCAGAAGTATGGCGCGACCTACATGGTCGGCGTGTCGTACCGCTTCTAATCCCCAAGCCTCCTCCTGCAGTCTTGGAGCCCCGCCGGATCATTCCGGCGGGGTCTTTTTTATGAGAGCCTCCGAGCAGAGGGGCGGACGCGGGCGGGACGACCATGGCGCAGGAGCCGATCAAGGCCGTGACCATCGTTGGCGGGGGAACCGCCGGCTGGATCAGCGCCGCCCTGCTCTCACGCACGCTGGGTCAGTCCGTGGCCATCACCTTGGTCGAGTCCGACGAGATCGGCATCGTCGGGGTCGGCGAGGCCACCATTCCGGCCATCCGGCTGCTGAACGGCCTGTTGGGGCTGGACGAAAACGACTTCCTCGCGGCCACGCATGGCACCATCAAGCTGGGGATCGAGTTCGTCGACTGGCGCACGGTCGGCCACTCCTACCTCCACGCCTTCGGCCCCATCGGCCGCCCCCTGGGCATGGCGCCGTTCCATCACTACTGGCTGCGTCGCCGCCAGGCCGGGCACGATGAGAGCCTGTGGGACTATTCCCTCAACGCCCGGGCGGCCAAGGCCGGGCGTTTCGACCGCGTCACCCAGGTCGGCGGCGGCTATCTGGAGGGCCTCGTCTACGCCTTCCACTTCGACGCCGCGCTCTACGCCCAGTACCTGCGCCGCTACAGCGAGGCTCAGGGCGTCACCCGCATCGAAGGGCGCATTGTCAGCGTCGACCAGGACCCCGAAAGCGGTTTCGTCACGGGCCTGACCCTGCAGGACGGCCGCAAGGTCGGCGGCGAGTTCTTTATCGACTGTTCGGGCTTCCGAGGCCTGCTGATCGAGGAGACCCTGAAGAGCGGCTATGAGGACTGGCGCGCCTGGCTGCCGATGGACAGCGCCATCGCTGTCCCCTGCGCCTCGGTCACGCCCCTGACGCCCTATACCCGCGCCACCGCCCATGGCGCCGGCTGGCAGTGGCGCATCCCGCTGCAACACCGCACCGGCAACGGCCACGTGTTCTGCAGCGACTATATCGACGCGGCCCAGGCGACCGACGTGCTGATGGCCAATCTGGACGGCGCCCCGCTGGCCGAACCGAGGCAGCTGCGGTTCACCACGGGCCGGCGCAAGCAGTTCTGGAACCGCAACGTCGTGGCCCTGGGCTTGGCCAGCGGCTTCATGGAGCCGCTGGAGTCGACCAGCATCCACCTGGTCCAGTCCGCCCTCAGCCGGCTTCTGGCGCTCTTCCCCGATCGCGGCTTCAACCCGGTCGAGATCGCCGAATACAATCGCCAGACGGCCTTGGAGTACGAGTACATCCGCGACTTTCTGGTGCTGCACTACAAGGCCACGACGCGCGAGGACACGCCGTTCTGGCAGGCGGTCCGCCGGATGGACATGCCCGACAGCCTCAAGGCCCGCATCGCGCTGTTTTCGCAGTCCGGCCGCCTGTTCAGCCAGGACGACGACCTCTTCAAAGAGGCCAGCTGGATCCAGGTCCTGATCGGCCAGGGCGTGATCCCCGAGGCTTTCCATCCGCTCACCGGCGTCGTCACGGACGCCCAGCTCGACGAGTATCTGGCCAATCTGCGCCAGATCATGAGCCGGGCGGTCGAGGGCCTGCCCAGGCATGACGACTTCATCGCCAAGACCTGCGCCAGCCGCCCGGCAGGCGGCTGACCGCCTCAGGGACGCTCCAGACGCTCACGCGCCCGCCGGCGCACGGCGCGGAACACGAGGGGTAAGAGCTCCCAGCTGAACGCGCCGACGACGAAACCGAACAGATAGGCCTCGCGCAGCGGCG
>NCDQ01000423.1 GCA_002280275.1 Caulobacter vibrioides
GGAGAACAATCAGGCCGAGACGGCGTATCTGCTGAAGACCGACGACCCCGCCCGCTTTGGCTTGCGTTGGTTCACGCCCACGCTGGAGGCGCCGCTGTGCGGCCACGCGACGCTCGCGGCCGCCCATGCCTTGTTCGAAGAGTTGGGCGTTGATGTCCCGGTTTTGACCTTCGACACGCTGTCGGGACCGCTGACGGTGCGCCGGACGGGTGATGGCCTGGAGATGGATTTCCCCGCCGATCCGCCGCGCCTGACAGAGATTCCTGAGGGCCTTGCGGCCGCGCTCGGCGCAACGCCGCGCGAGGTGTGGGCGAGCGCCTATCTGATCGCGGTGATGGACGACGAGGCGACCGTTCGCGGGCTTGAACCCGATCTCGGGGCCCTGAAGGCGATCGGCGGCGAAGCGACCGGCGGGGCTGGACAGACTGTGGTCGTTGCGAAGGCCGACGCCGGCGCCGACTACGCTGTGGTCAGCCGGTTTTTCGCGCCGGGCTTTGGAATCCCTGAAGATCCGACGACAGGCTCCGCCCACTGCATCCTGATGCCGCTCTATGGCGACAAGCTGGGCGCGCGGACGCTCAGGTTCCATCAGGCCTATCCGGGACGGGGCGGGGACCTGGAATGCGAAAGCCGCGGCGCGCGCGTTCTGTTGCGCGGCCGCGGCTTCACGGTGATGGAGAGCCAGCTCCGATTGGCGCCGGTTCGCAGCTAGGTTCGCTTACCAGCGGCGGTCTCCGCGATAGTCGCGGTCATGGCCATAGCCATAGCCGTAATCGCGATCATGGCGCTCGTAGCGGATCTGGGCGCTGATGCGATCGAAGCGACGATCCAGGTCGGCGCGTTCCCAACGGCTCAGGCCGCCACGACGATAGTCACGCTCCAGGCGGGCGGTCTGGCGCAGTTCGGCGCGCAGGCGATAGGCCTCATGGCGGGTGAGCGAGCCGTTCCGCAGGCCCATGTCGATGCGGCGCTCCAGACGGTCTTGGCGCTCATTGATCGACTGCGCCGAGGCGACAGCGGGAACGGTGGCGGCCGCCAGGGCCGAGACCGCAACGATCGGGATCAGGATCTTCTTCATCGGTTCGGTTCCTCTTCAAATGTCTCCGTCGCCACCGGAGGGAAGGGGTGGAAGCGACGTTGAGCTCAGAGAAACACGTCCCGTCTGAAGCGGTTCTGAGCCGCTCGTTATCTTGCGTTCATGTTGAAGAGGGGCCGAGGAGCGCTCATCGCCGGATCTATGCGGCGTGGGAGATCCGGGTGTTGGCCACGACGCCCTCTATGGCGTCATAGAGCTTGCTGACTTCGATCGGCTTGGCGACGTGACCATCCATCCCAACCGACAGGTACTCTTCGACCTGATGGGCCAGGGCGTTGGCCGTCACAGCGATGATCGGCGTGCGCCGGCGCATTTCGGCGTGTTCGGCCGCGCGGATGCTCCGGGCGGCCTCGACGCCATCCATGACCGGCATGTGGATGTCCATCAGCACGACGTCGAAGTCGCCGTTTCGCCAGGCCTCTACGCAAGCCGCCCCGTCATCGACCAGCGTCACTTCGGCGTTCAGCGGCGCCAGGACCGCCGCCACGACCTTCTGATTCGTCGGGTTGTCGTCCGCAGCCAGAATGCGAAGGCGCGGCGGCTCGGCGGGCGATTGGGGCGTAATCGGATCGACGTCGTCGATATAGTGGACGTCGGTCAGGGTCTCTTCGCGCGGGAGGGCGACGAGCACGGTGAAGGTCGAGCCTCGTCCCTCGCGGCTTTGCACCTTGATTGAGCCGCTCATCATCGTCGCCAGCTCGCGACAGATGGCCAGGCCCAGTCCCGAGCCTCCGAAGCGACGTGTGGTCGAGCTGTCGGCTTGCACGAACTTGTCGAACAGGCGCGGGAGGATTTCGGCCGAGATCCCGATACCCGTGTCCGCTACGTCGATCCGAAGACCGGACCCGTCTTCGGCGGAGGCGAAGCGCACGGCGACCGCGCCCTCCAAGGTGAACTTGAGGGCGTTCGAAATGAGATTGCCTAGGATCTGGCGCAGGCGATCGGCGTCGCCGCGCCACAGACCCTGTGCTTCCGGCGCGACCGCGACTTCGAAGGCCAAGCCCTTTGCGCGGGCCTGGGGCGCGAAGGTTTCACGGATCGACTGCGCCAACTGCGCGATGTCGAAGGGGCGATCCTGGACCTCCAGCCGGCCCGCCTCGATCTTGGACAGATCCAGCACGTCGTTCAGGACGCCCAGAAGCACCGCGCCAGACTCGCGGATCACCGACAGGCGCTCACGCTGGATATCGCTCAGCTTGTCCATGGCCATGACGTCGGCCATCGCCAGGACACCATTCAGAGGTGTGCGAATCTCGTGGCTCATGTTCGCCAGGAAGTGCGACTTCAAGACATTCGCCGTGTTCGCGTCGTCTCGCGCCTTGACCAGTTCGGCCATGGCGCCGCGCAG
>NCDQ01000039.1 GCA_002280275.1 Caulobacter vibrioides
TCTTCCAGGATGGCGCGACGCGAGACGACGATGTTGCCGCGCGGACGGTCCATCTTCAGGATGGCGAAGGGCTGTTCCTTGCCCATCAGCGGGCCGACGTCGCGGACCGGACGGATGTCGACTTGGCTGCCCGGCAGGAAGGCCGAGGCGCCGCCCAGGTCGACGGTGAAGCCGCCCTTCACGCGGCCGACGATCGCGCCCATGACAGGCTCGTTGCGGGCGTAGACGCCTTCCAGACGGGTCCAGGCTTCTTCGCGCTTGGCCTTCTCGCGGCTGATGACCGCTTCGCCCATGGCGTTTTCGAGGCGTTCCAGGAAGACTTCGACGGTGTCGCCGGCCTTCACGGTGGCCTTGCCGTTTTCGTCGACGCCGAATTCCTTCAGCTGGACGCGGCCTTCGGTCTTCAGACCGACGTCGATGATGGCGAAGTCCTTTTCGATCCCGACGACCTTGCCCTTGACGACGGTGCCTTCCGCGAAGTCGCGGCCGCCCATGGAGTCGTTGAGGAGCGCTTCGAAATCGTCGCGCGTCGGGTTGAAGCTCATATCGTCAGCCATGCTGATCTTTGGTCTCTAGGTTGGGGGAAGCCCTTGGGTGAGCGCCGCCGGAAAGACGGTTCTCGGGATTCCGGATGAAGTGGGTTTGAAAGCGGGCCCGCGATGTTCTTGATCGCGGCGAGGCCGGCGGTGGATTTGCCCTCTCCGGCTAGAGCCGGTGACGGGCGCGCGCGTCCTCGACGATACGGCGGGCCGCATCGAAGGCCTGCTCTATAGTCATTTCCGAGGTGTCGAGCAAGACGGCGTCGGGCGCCTGCGTCATGGGGGCGTCCTTGCGGCCGCCGTCGCGGGCGTCGCGCTTGTGGATGTCGGCCAGAATATCCTCGAAGGCGACGTCCTCGCCCTGTCCGACCAGCTGCTTCCAACGACGCTCGGCGCGCACCTCGGGACGGGCGGTGACATAGAGCTTGGCCGGCGCGTGGGGCGCGATCACCGTGCCGATGTCTCGGCCGTCGATCACCGAGCCCGGCTCGCGGGCCGCGAACGACTGCTGCAGGTCCAGCAGGGCTGCGCGAACGCCCGGATGCACCGCGCAGCGGCTGGCGGCCTCGCCGGCCGCGCGGGTGCGCACCTCGGCCCGGTCCAGCGCCGACAGGTCGAGCGCCCGCGCCACGGCCTCTGCCGCGATCGGATCGTCGAGATCGCCGGCGCCGTCCAGGATCGCGACGCCGACCGCCCGATACAGCAAGCCGGTGTCCAGAAGCGGATAGTCGTAGAGCGCCGCCAGGCGGCCGGCGACCGTGCCCTTGCCCGAGGCGGCCGGACCGTCGACGGCGATGATGAACGCCATGCTAGACCTCGCCCAGCGTCGCGCCGAGGCCCCGCATGAGGTCGGCGAAGCCCGGGAAGCTGGTGGCGATCATGCCCGGCTCGTCCACCGCCACAGGTTCCTGGGCGGCCATGCCCAGGATCAGGTGGCTCATGGCGATGCGGTGGTCGCCATGGGTGACGACGGTCGCTCCGCCCTTCGGCGCCTGGCCGGTCCCGGTGACGATGAAGCCCTCCGGCTCTTCGACGACCTGGACGCCGCAAGCCTTCAGGCCGTTGGCCGTCAGGCTGATGCGGTCGCTTTCCTTGACGCGCATCTCGCCGACGCCGCGCATCACCGTCTCGCCCTCGGCGAAGGCGGCGGCGATGGCCAGGATCGGATACTCGTCGATCATCGACGGCGCGCGCTCGGGCGGCACGACCACGCCCTTGAGCTTAGAATAGCGGGCGGTGATGTCGCCGACCTCCTCGCCGCTGGCGACGCGCACGTTCGAGATCACGAGATCCGCGCCCATCTCCTGCAGCGTCGTGAACAGGCCGGTGCGTAGGTCGTTGAGCATCACGCCCTCGACGGTCACCTCCGAGCCCGGAACGATCAGGGCGGCCACCAGCGGGAACGCGGCCGAGGACGGATCGCCCGGCACGGCGACGTGGGTTCCGCTCAGCTTCTGGCCTGCGGGCAAGCGCACATGGCGGAAGGTCCTGTCGCCGGCCTTGCGGTCCTCGACGATCACTTCGGCCCCGAAGGCGCGTAGCATGCGCTCGGTATGGTCGCGGGTGGCCTCGGGCTCGACGACCTCGACGCCGCCCTCGGCGTGAAGGCCCGCCAGCAGCACGGCGGACTTCACCTGGGCCGAGGCCATGGGCAAGGTGTAGTTGAGGCCCCGCAGGTTGCCACCTTTCAGGGTCAGCGGCAGGCGCCCCTTGTCGCGACCCAGCCAGGTCGCGCCCATGCGGGCCAGGGGGTCCAGAACGCGGCCCATCGGGCGTCCGCGCAGCGACTGGTCGCCCGTGAAGGTGGCGCACATCGCAAAACCCGCCGCCGCGCCCATGATCAGCCGCACGCCGGTGCCGGCGTTGCCGCAGTCGATGACGTCGGAAGGCTCCTCGAAGCCGCCCTTGCCCTCGATCCGCCAGCGGCCGACGCCCTCCCGCTCGATCCGCGCGCCGAAGGCCTGCATGGCCCGGGCGGTGGCGAGAACATCGTCGCCTTCAAGCAAGCCCTCGACCGTCGTCGTCCCGGTCGCCAGCGCGCCCAGGATCATCGAACGGTGCGAAATGGACTTGTCTCCCGGAGCGCGCACGATCCCTCGCAGAGCGCCTCCGGGGGCGCTCTTCAATCCAGCCAGCGACATGCCGAAACCGGCTCCTTAGTACTTGGTGGTTTTCGCGAAGGGGTTTGCTTTTGACAGCGGGCTCGCGCCATGGCAAGTGACCCGCCGCTTTTCCCATCCGGATCAAAGGGTCGCCAACTTGGCCAATCCCGACCTGGGCGCAAAACAAATCTGCCCCAACTGCCAATCGAAGTTCTACGACCTCAACCGTCGTCCTGCTGTTTGCCCCAAATGCGGCGAGCAGTTTGACCCCGAAGAGGCCCTGAAGTCGCGCCGCGTCCGCGCCCGCGCCGTCACGCCGGACTACGACGCTGACGACGAAAAGGAAGTGGTCGCGCCGAAGGAGGTCGACGGCTACGAGGACGAAGTCGACGACACCCCCGAAATCGATGAGGCCGCTGAGGCCGACGTCGTCGAAACCGACGACGAAGATGTCGATCCGGGCGCGTCGACTCCGGCCGGCGGTGACGATCTGGGCGTCGATTTCGCCGAGGACGAAGACCTCGCTGATGAAGACGGCGACGACGTTCCGTTCCTCGAGGACGAGGACGACGAAGACATTCTCGACGAGGAGATCGAAGGTCTCCCGGGCGAAGGCGTCGACGACTGATCCAGCGGACAGCCGGTTCCGACGCGATCGAAACCGGCTGTCCACAGGCGTTTTTGGGGCTCCGAGATTTTTCTCGAAAAAAGTTCGAGAAGAGACTTGATCCCAGAAAAATCCCGGACTAGGTTCCGCGCCTCTTCGGGGAGCGACACCAGTCGAAACGCCGAAGAGACCAAGGATTTCCGAGAGTTACCGCGAGGTTCTCTTAGAAAAATTGGGGCTATAGCTCAGCTGGTAGAGCGCTTGAATGGCATTCAAGAGGTCAGCGGTTCGACTCCGCTTAGCTCCACCATCAAGGCCCGGACGGAAACGTCCGGGCCTTGTCCATTTCCGGACCTAGGGTCCGCCTCGCCAGCCTTGGCGAAGCCCCCACCCTAGCCGGAAGCAGATTGTCCCCTCTTGAACCCTCCGTTCACGGCCTCCACATCTGGGTTCGTGTCGTGGGGATCGGCGCCGATCCTCGGGTTTGTCTCCGCGAACGAAGTCGCTTGAGCGAGGACTTCGCGATGACCCGGACGATCCTGTTCGACAGCCCCTTCCTGCTGGGCTTCGAACACACCCGAGACCTGATCGAGCGCGCCGCCAAGGCCGCTTCGGAAAGCTATCCGCCCTACAATGTCGAGCAGGCCGAGCACGGCGGCGTTCGCATCACGCTGGCCGTCGCGGGCTTTTCGCCCGAGCAGCTGCACGTGACCGTCGAGGGCGGCCAACTGGTCGTCGCCGGCAAGCGCGAGACCGCAGACGGCCGCGCCGAGGCTGAGCGAGCCTTCCTTCATCGCGGGATCGCCGCGCGGGGCTTCGTGCGCACCTTCGTCCTCGCCGAGGGCATGGAGGTCACGGCCGCCACGCTGGAGCATGGCCTGCTGCACATCGACCTGGCCCGCCCGTCGCCCGAGCGCCTGGTGAAGAAGATCCCGATCCGCAGCGCGGGCTGAGTCGCCGCGCAGAACCCGCCTTGAGCTCTCGCGGTCTGAACCGCGCGGAGCACGGCGCGTTCCCTAAACCAAGGAGGTGGTCCTATGACGCCCAACACGCAACAGAGACGACCGTTCACGCACGAAGCCTTCGCGGCTCTCGGCGCGCCAGACCTCGTCTATGTCCGGCCGATCAAGGCCGCCGAGATCCTTGCCGACGCCCCGGAGGGCGTAGAAGGCTTCGATCTTTCACCGGACCAGACCCTGTATGCCGTATGCCGGGCCGACGGCGCACGCCTAGCGGTGATGATCGACCGCGACACAGCGATCGCCGCCGCCCTCGCGCACGAGTTGGCGCCGGTGTCAGTGCACTAAGGCTGAAAGGTCGTCAGGCGGCCGTACTGGCCGGTTCGTCCGTCAGCAAGACATGGATCGCATCCGCCGAGCCGGCCTGACGCACAGCGGCGCGGGTCTCGGGTTGACGCATCATCCGCGCCACCCGCGCCAGAGCCCGCAAATGCTGAGCGTTGGCGTCTCTCGGCGCGAAGAGCGCCACAAGCAGATCCACAGGCTTGTCATCGAGCGCGTTGAATCCGACCGGCGTATCCAAACGCACGACGACCGCGCGAACGCGGTCCAGGCCATCCAACCGGGCGTGCGGGATCGCGACGCCCTCGCCCACCCCGGTGGAGCCTGCGGCTTCTCGCTCGATGAGACCGTCCAGCGCGGCCTCGGGATCAACGCCAAGCACGCGAGCCGCGACGTCGGCGACCATCGAAAGCGCCTGGCGCTTGCCGGGAGCGCTGGCGCGCAGCGCCACCGCTCCGGGCTCTAGAAGGTCGCCAATGGTCATGGACTTCCAACGCTCGCTAGTTTCCGACCGCCTTGGCGCCGTCGACGGAAATCCACCGACGGCGCCAGACCATGACACGGTCTGGTTAGCTCGCGGTTGACCCGTGTCCGTTCGACTTCGTGCGTTCGGGGTCGATCCAGCCGATATTCCCGTCTGGACGCCGATACACCACAGAGATGCCCCCGTGGGCGGCGTTCCTAAACACGATTGCCGGGTATGCGGTCAAGTCCAGTTCCATGACAGCCATGGAAACGGTCATTGTCTTCATCGCGGCCTGGGTTTCCGCAATGACCATCGCCGCGGGCGCGCCCGTCGGGTGGTCGGCTTCGACATCCCAATCGTCATCCGCATCATCGCCTTCCGGCGCGCGCAGAACGAACATGGCGGCGTTCTCGACCTGTTTGGCGGTCGCCGCCGCAGAGTGGCTCTTCAGCCGCCTCTTATAGCGCCTGATCCGCGTATCGATCTTAGCCAAGGCGGCGTCGAAGGCCGCATGCGCGTCACCTCCCGACCCGTGGCTGATAAGCTGCTGACCCGAAGCCAGCTTGACCGAGCAATCGACACGGAAGGCGTAGCCATCCTTGCTGACCACGACCTCGGCGGCTCCGCCGCGATCGAAGTATTTGCCGATGCTTTGAGCGATTTCGTCGGAGACTCGCGCTCGCAGAGCCTCACCAACGTCGACATGCTTGCCGGAGACTTGGACTTGCATATCGATACAACGCGCCTGTCTCGAACGGGTGTCAAGCGGCCCTTTCGTGGCTTTTGGGCGGCCTCAAAGGAGCCCCGCAAACACGCCCAGAAGCTTGCGCGCGCCCAGCACAACGACGTGAGCGCTGACAAAGAGAAGCGCTCCGCTCCCCACCGCCATCAGATAGCCCAGCAGGGCCAGGATTCCGTCGCGCTGGAGCAGGGCCAGGGCCAGGACGGCCACCGTCGCGCCCGGCGCCAAGTTGCCCAGCGGGATAGGCAGGACCAGCACCAAGGCCAGCAGGGTGCAGACCACGCCGATCGCTCTTTCGCCCAAGGGTGCGAACAAAGGCCGCAGCCTGGGACGAGTGATCAGCTCCATCTTGCGCACGATCGACCCCAGCCGACGAAAAAGGCCGCGAAGGTCGTCGCGCTTCAGCGGTCTGTCTACGACGCCGCGTGGCAACCAGGGCGTAGCGGCCCCCAGAGCGATCTGCGGCGCTAGCAACAGGATCGGCAAAGACAGGATGGTCGACGACCCGGGCGGAAGCGGCAGGGTGTTCAGAAGACCAAAGACCAGCAGCATCGCGCCAAAGGCGCGACTGTCGAACGCGGCCAGCATTTGTCCGACGGTCAGGGTGGGGCTGGCGTCCTCGCCGAAGCCCTCGATCACATCGGCCAGACTCTTCTCGGTCATCAAATCCTCTCGGCCCGCCGGAGAACGCGCGGGAGACGAAAAAGAAGCGGCGCTCTAGACCGCTTCCTTCATCAGGCGGCGGCGTTCCACCGACGAGGGGATCCGCATGGCCTCGCGATACTTGGCCACGGTCCGGCGGGCGATGTCGACCCCGGCCGCCTTGAGAATTTCCACGATGCGATCATCGGAGTGGACGTCGGCCTCGCATTTCTCGGCGTCGACCAGGCCCTTGATCTTGTGACGTACGCTGGCGGCCGAGTGGGCCTCGCCGCCTTCCGACGACTGGATGGCCGAGGTGAAGAAGAACTTCAGCTCGAACACCCCGCGCGGGGTGGCGATGTACTTGTTCGAGGTCACGCGGCTGACGGTGCTCTCGTGCATGCCGATGGCGTCGGCGACGGTCTTCAGATTCAGCGGACGCAGGTGCTCGACGCCGAACGCGAGGAAACCGTCCTGCTGGCGGACGATTTCGCTGGCGACCTTCAGGATGGTCTTGGCGCGCTGGTCCAGGCTCTTCACCAGCCAGTTGGCCGAGGCCATGCAGTCGGCGACAAAGGTCTTCTCCTGGTCGCTGCGCGCGCCCTTGGAGACGCGGGCGTGATAGCGCTGGTCGACCAGCACGCGCGGCAGGGTGTCAGTGTTCAATTCCACGTGCCACATGCCGCCAAGTCCCTCGCGGACCATGACGTCGGGCACCAGGGTCTCGGCCGGCTCGCTGTGATAGGCCGCGCCCGGACGCGGGTTCAGCGACCGGATCTCGGCGATCATGTCGCGGAGGTCTTCCTCATCGACGCCGCAGATCCGGCGCAGGCCCGCCATGTCCCGCTTGGCCAAAAGCTCCAGGTGATCGAGCATCGCGGCCATGGCCGGGTCGTAGCGGTTCAAATCCTTCAGCTGCAGCGCCAGGCACTCGCGCACGTCGCGGGCGAAGACGCCGACCGGCTCAAAGCCCTGCAGGACGGTCAGGGTGTCTTCGACGACCTCCAGCGCGCAGCCCAGGCGATCGGCCAGCTCGGCGACGTCCAGGCGCAGATAGCCGCCCTCGTCGACGGCGTCGATCAGGATCTCGGCGATGGCGTTGCGGGCCGGCGACAGCGCGGCCTGGACCAGCTGCGTCCGGAGGTGCGCAGCGAGGGTCGGCGTGTCGGTGAGGGCGCTCTCATAGCCCTCGTCGCTCTCGAACGAGCCGCCGCCGCCCGCGCGCGACCAATCGATCTGGCCGCCGGCATGCTCGGCTTCGGCCCCATCGCCGGTGGCGCGCTCGCCGGGCGAGACATCGTCGGAGGGCGTGTCCATCTCGCGCCCGGCCGTGGTGTCGGCCACCGCGTCGACCTGGGTCAGGCTCGCGTCGCGCTCGGCCTCGACCTCGCCCGCCGGCTCGTGATCGACCTCATCGCGTTGCAGGAGCGGATTGCGTTCCAGCTCGGCCTCGACGAAGGCGTCGAGCTCGATGTTCGACAGCTGCAGCAGCTTGATGGCCTGCTGCAGTTGCGGGGTGATGACGAGGCCCTGGCCCTGCCGGAGCTCTAGTCGATGGCTGAGCGCCAATGCGCCCTCCTGACGTACGAAAAACTATCGAACGCCATTGAAGAGCGGTTCTGGTTAACGGGTCGCGAACGCCTGCAATAATCGGGCCGGTGCGACCGAGTGTCCCGAAAAAAGGCTTAGATCTTGCAAAACAAGGCCTTA
This sequence comes from Caulobacter vibrioides, assembly GCA_002280275.1. Taxonomy (GTDB): domain Bacteria; phylum Pseudomonadota; class Alphaproteobacteria; order Caulobacterales; family Caulobacteraceae; genus Caulobacter; species Caulobacter vibrioides_A. The sequence continues at coordinate 8,110 of NCDQ01000039.1, forward strand.
GTCGCCCAAGCGCGGCTCGGTGAAGCTTTCGCCCAGATAAACACGCTTCACTTCCGGGTTTTCGACGATCTCGCGCGGCGAGCCCTCGAACAGAACCTCACCCGCGTGGATGATCGAGGCGCGATCGATGATGTCGAGCGTCTCGCGGACGTTGTGGTCGGTGATCAGGATGCCGATCCCACGGCCCTTGAGGTAGCCGATCACCTCGCGGATATCGGCGATCGCCAGGGGGTCGATGCCGGCGAAGGGCTCGTCCAGCAGCATGAACGACGGTTCGCTGGCCAGGGCGCGGGCGATTTCCACGCGGCGACGCTCGCCGCCCGACAAGGCCACGGCCGGCGACTTGCGGATATGGGTGATCCGCAGCTCCTCAAGAATGCTGGTGACCTGCTCGCGGGCCTTGCGCGGATCGCGCTCGCGCATTTCGACCACGGCCATGACGTTCTGCTCGACCGTCATCCCCCGGAAGATCGAGGCTTCCTGCGGCAGGTAGCCCACGCCCAGGCGGGCGCGCTGGAACATCGGCTGGGCGGTGATGTTCTCGCCGTCCAGATAGATCGCGCCGTAGTCGGCGGCGATCAGGCCTGTAACCATGTAGAAACAGGTCGTCTTGCCCGCGCCGTTGGGGCCCAGAAGGCCGGCCACCTCGCCGCGCTTCAAGCGCAGGGACACGTTCTTGACGACCGGACGATCGCCGAACGACTTGCCCACGGAATCGACGAACAGGCCGTCCATGTCGTTGGAGGTCAGGGTCATTCGGGATCCTAGCGCTGCTCGGCCGCGGCCGGCGCGTCGGACGTCTGAGTGTCGTCCTGGTAGAACACCGCGCGCACGCGGCGCTTAGGGTTTTGACCCGAGGCCGTCGATTCGAGCTTGGCGTCGTTGGTCTTGGTGTTGACGGTCAGGCGGTCGCCGCGCGCGACATCCTTGCCCTTCACCAGAATGACGTCACCCGTGAGGACCGCCGTGTTGTTGCTGAAGGTGTAGACGGCGCGATCGCCACGGGCGTTCTGCTGGTCGCTGACCAGATAGACCCCGCCCTCGGCCTCCATGCGCTGGGCCGCGCCGCAGCCGGTCTCGCCGCCCGCGCGCTTGGCGCTGATGATCGTCACCTTCTGGGCGCGCAGCCGTGAGCGGTTCTGCAGGATCTCGACATTGCCGATGAAGATCGTCGTGCAGGTGCTGTTGAACGTCTGCTGCTCATCGGCGGAGACGTCGATGGGCGCGCTGGACACGCTCTGCCGCGCCTGCGCAGCGCCGCCGGCCCCCATCCCAGACAGGATCAACGCGGTCACCGCCGCAGCCGTCCATCGCTTCATCAGAACCATGTCCTCATCCGTCGCGGCTCACGTCCGAAGCGAACCCGCGCAATTTCTTCTTTACTGCCGTTCGAACCGCGCGCGAACCCCGCCCCGGAAAACGATGCGATCGCCCTTGTCATATACGGAGTAGGCCTGGGATTGCACCTGTCCGCTGGGCCCTTCGCCATTCATTGTGCTTTCGCCGCGGACATCGCCCGTCTTGGTGTCGACGAACGATTCCTCGGACGCGAAGCGATAGCCCGCGCCGTCGTCCAGGCGAACATCGTCCTTCAGGTTCAGCCCGAAGGTGTCCTGCCGGTAGACGCCGTGCTTGGCGGTCATGCGCGTTGGGGTCGGCGAGCCCAGGTCCAGGGTCAGGGCCGGCTCTTCCAGAATGATGCGGCGCGGGTCGGCGTCGTCACGAACCGCCGAGCGGGCCGTGATCATGAAACTGCGGCCGTCCGTCGATTGGCCATAGAACCTGGGCGTGATCAGGCGAATTTCAGTACGGGCCTCCGCCGGAGCGCGGGAGGCGGCCATATAGGTTCGCCACCCCACCTGCGCGACCACCGCCAGCAGCAGCAGGCCGATCGCGGCGGGCAAGACGATGCGCGCAGCCATCACACGGCGCGAGCGACGACGCCAGCGGCCGAGGTCGGCGCTCATCGATCGTCCGGTCATGACCACGGCGGGCTGCATGGCGTCCTTTAGCTGTGGGCGAAGATGTCCATCTCCTCCCAACCGGCCAGGTCCAGCGAGGCGCGGTGGGGGAGATAGTCGAAGGCGTGCTGAGCCAGCGCCATGCGGCCCTCGCGCTCGAGCATGGCGTTCAGTTTCAGGCGAAGACCGTGCAGGTGCAGCACATCCGAGGCGGCGTAGGCCACCTGGTCGACGCTGAGCGACGGGGCGCCCCAGTCCGACGACTGCTGGACCTTCGACAGCTCAACGCCCAGCAACTCGCGCGTCACGTCCTTCAGGCCGTGGCGGTCGGTATAGGTGCGGGCCAGCTTGCTGGCGATCTTGGTGCAATAGACGGGTGCGGTCACAACACCCAGATGGAGTTCGAACATGGCGATATCAAAGCGTCCGAAGTGAAAAAGCTTCAGGACCTTCGGATTCGTCAGCAGCGCCTTGAGGTTGGGGCAGTCGTAATCGGGGCGGCTGAGCCGCACGACGTGGGCGTCGCCGTCGCCGGCCGACAGCTGAACCACGCAAAGGGGATCGCGCCGCAGGCGCAGACCCATGGTCTCCGAATCGATCGCAATGATCTCCGCGCCTTCGAAGACGCCGTCGGGCAGATCGCCCTCGTGAACGAAATTAGCCAACTCTCAGACGTCTCCGGCGAAGTCTCGGCGCATCGACGCGCCAAAACACGCGCTCGATGTAAGCGCGCGACACTTATACTCACGATGAACGGATTAGCTATCCGCCGAACCATCGGCGCCACCCCTGTGCTTCAATATCGAAGCCAGACAAGGGTGGTGCCCAGGAGAGGACTCGAACCTCCACGACCTTTCGGTCACTGGCACCTGAAGCCAGCGCGTCTACCAATTCCGCCACCTGGGCCCGCTGTCGCAACCGGTTAGGTCGCCGCGAGGCCGGGACGTTTAGGGAAAGCCTCCGGCCACGTCAACAGCGAAAAAACGACAAATCGTGATTTCGTTGCGAACCGGCGCGCGGTCGTCTAATTCCGGCCGTATCGCATGTACGAGGAATGATGATGCAAGGTCTGGTCACGGTGTTCGGCGGCTCCGGTTTCGTGGGCGGTCAGGTCGTGCGGGCGCTCGCCAAGGCGGGCCATCGCGTGCGGGTGGCCGTGCGCCAGCCCAACCTCGCCTACAAGATGCGCATGCTGGGCGACGTCGGCCAGATCGAGGTGGTGCAGGCCAATGTCCGCAACCCGGCCTCGGTGGCCCGCGCGCTGGACGGCGCCGAGGGCTGCGTGAACCTGGTAGGCGTGCTCTTCGAGAGCGGCCGTCAGAAGTTCCTGTCGGTGCACACCATGGGCGCGCGCAACGTCGCCGAGGCCGCCGCCAAGGCTGGCGTCAAGCATCTGGTCCATGTCAGCGCCATCGGCGCCGACGTGGACAGCCCCGCCAAGTACGCCCGCTCCAAGGGCGAAGGCGAGGCCGCCGTGCGCGAAGCCTTCCCGAGCGCCACCATCGTGCGACCCTCGATCGTGTTCGGCCCCGAGGACGACTTCTTCAACCGCTTTGCGGCCATGGCGGTGCTCTCGCCGGCCCTGCCCCTGATCGGCGGCGGCAAGACGAAGAGATCCTCGAGCTGATCCTGGTGGAGACCGGCCGCAACCGGCCGCTGATCCCCCTGCCCTGGCAGGTGGCCTCGCTGATCGGCTCGCTGGGCGACCTCGTCGCGGGCGTCATCCCGCCGCCGCTGACCAGCGATCAGGTCCAGATGCTCAAGAGCGACAATGTCGCCGAGCAAGGCCTGCCCGGTCTGGCCGAGGCCGGCGTGACGCCGACGGCCGTTGAAGCCATCGTGCCGAGCTACCTCTATCGCTACCGCAAGGGCGGTCAGTACGCCGAGACCCCCGCCGGCGCGTTCTAAAACGCCCGCCCGACAGAGCGATCTAAACAGGAAAAGGCCCTGGCGCGCGGCGTCAGGGCCTTTTTTCCGCGCTGGCCGCGCTCGATCAGCGCGGGATGTAAAGCAGCGCCAAGCCGCCGAACCCGACTACGATCCTCCACCAGGCGAAGGGCGCGAACCCGTGCCGGGTGATGAAGTCGAGCACCGTCTTGACCACGAACACCCCCGAGACCAGAGCGGCCACGAAGCCTACGGCGATCAGGCCCAAGTCATTGGTGCTGAGCTTGTCGATATTCTTGTAGAGGTCATAGGCGAAGGCGCCGGCCATGGTCGGCATGGCCAGGAAGAAGCTGAATTCGGCGGCCGAACGCTTGTCGCACTTGAGCAGCAGGGCGCCCGCGATGGTCGCGCCGGAGCGCGACACGCCGGGAACCAGCGCGATGCACTGGAAGAGGCCGATCAGAAACGCCGTCTTCAGTGGATAGTCGGCGACATCGGTGTGGCGCGGCTCGAACTTCATCCGATCCAGCCCCAGCAAGATGACGCCGCCGATGATCAGGGTCGTGCAGATCAGGGTCGGGCTCTCGTAGAGCACGGTCTTGATGTAGTCGTGAGCCAGAACCCCGACGAGCACCGCCGGCAGGAAGGCCAGAAACACGCCCATGACGAAACGGCGCGAGCCTGGATTGGTCGGCAGGGTGGTCAGCAGCCCCCACAGGCGTCCGAAATAGACGCTGGTGATCGCCAGGATGGCGCCCAGTTGGATCAGGACCTGAAAGGTGTTGCCGGGGCTATGGAACCCCAGGAAGTGCCCGACCAGAAGGAGGTGACCGGTCGACGAGACCGGAATGAACTCGGTCAGACCTTCGATCAGGCCAAGAATGAGTGCAATGAGCCAATCCGGCATGAGGGTCCCCTGAAGCGCTGCCTGTGGCGTGCGCCAAACATCGTAAAAACCACGTTAATCCATAAAGTAGACTATTATACGCAAAGATTGCGACAGGTTCTCAATGCCCATGCCTGGTGACGGGATATTTTAGTCGGTATTTTTGACCAACACATTCTTCTTGCGCGAAAGAGTCCTTAAGAGCCCCTCAAGAGCAATTTTTCTCCCGATCCAGGGGCGAGGGAAGTCGCATGGCCGAGCGCATGCTGAAATTCACGACGGTGGCCCGCAAGACGCCTGAAAAGCGTGCGGCGGCCGAGCGTTCGGGCGACTTCCACGAGATTTACGCCGACTTCATCGACGCCAAGGCGACCGAGCAGGCCTCGCGTTGCTCGCAGTGCGGCGTGCCGTTCTGTCAGACCCACTGCCCGCTGCACAACAACATCCCCGACTGGCTGCGGATGACCGCCGAGGGCCGCCTGGAAGAAGCCTACGCCCTGTCGCAGGCGACCAATTCCATGCCGGAAGTCTGCGGTCGAATTTGCCCCCAGGACCGCCTGTGCGAAGGCAACTGCGTGATCGAGCAGTCGGGCCACGGCACCGTGACCATCGGCTCGGTCGAACGCTACCTGACCGACAAGGCCTGGGAGATGGGCTGGGTGAAGCCGCTGGTCGCCGGACCGGCGCGTGGCCAGTCGGTCGGCGTCGTGGGCGCGGGCCCGGCGGGCCTGGCCGCCGCCGAGAAGCTGCGCGAGGCCGGCTATGACGTCACCGTCTATGACCGCCACGACCGCGCCGGCGGCCTGCTGATCTATGGCATCCCCGGCTTCAAGCTGGAGAAGGACGTCGTCGAGCGTCGCACCCAGCGCCTGGCCGACGGTGGCGTCGTGTTCAAGCTGGGCTTCGAGGTCGGCAAGGACGCTACGCTCGAGGACCTGCGCGCCCAGCATGATGCGGTGCTGATCGCCGTCGGCGTCTACGCCGCGCGCGACCTCACCATCCCCGGAAGCGGCAGCAAGGGCGTGGCCCCCGCGCTCGACTACCTGATCGCCTCGAACCGTCTGAACCTGGGCGACACGGTTCCGGCCTTTGACTCCGGCGAGTTGAACGCCGAGGGCAAGGACGTGGTCGTGGTCGGCGGCGGCGACACCGCCATGGACTGCGTGCGCACGGCGGTTCGCCAGGGCGCCAAGTCGGTCACCTGCCTCTATCGCCGCGACAAGGCCAACATGCCCGGCTCCCTGCGTGAAGTGGCCAACGCCGAGGAAGAGGGTGTCACCTTCGAATGGCTGGCCGCGCCGCGCGCCTTGTCAGGCGAGGCCGAGGCCGTCTCAGGCGTGCGCGCCATCCGCATGCGCCTGGGCGCGCCCGACGCCTCGGGCCGCCAGAGCCCCGAGGAGATCCCCGGCGGTGACTTCGATCGTCCGGCCCAGTTGGTCATCAAGGCTCTGGGCTTCGAGCCCGAGAACCTGCCCGAGCAGTGGTCAGCCCCGGACCTGAAGGTCACCCGCTGGGGCACGGTGAAGGCCGACGTCCGCGACCAGATGACCAATCTCGACGGCGTGTTCGCCGCCGGCGACATCGTGCGCGGCGCCTCGCTGGTCGTCTGGGCGATCAAGGACGGCCGCGACGCCGCCGACGCCATCCACCGCTACCTGCTGGCCAAGGCGTCTTCGACGCTGATCGCCGCCGAATAGCCCT
>NCDQ01000424.1 GCA_002280275.1 Caulobacter vibrioides
GGATCGAGGCCTGCGGGATCTGCGGCAGCGACTACGAGCAGTTCGAGGGTGTCTTGAAAACGCCGATGCCGGTCATCCCGGGACATGAGCCCGTGGGGATCATCGAGGTGATCGGCGATAAGGCCGCGCGCCGCTGGGGCGTGGATGTCGGTGACCGGGTCGCCGTCGAGACCATGCTATCGTGTCACAGCTGCGACACCTGCCTCGGCGGCCGCTATCACCTATGCGCGGACCGGCAAATTTATTCGTACATCCCGCTGTCGAACATGCCGGGGCTGTGGGGCGCCTACGCTCAGTACATGTACCTTGCGCCCAATACGATCGTTCACAAGATGGACAAGACCCTGCCGCCCGAACTCGCTGTCATGTTCAACCCGCTCGGGGCGGGCTTTCGTTGGGCGGTGGAGATTCCTCAGACCCAGGTCGGCGATACGATCGTCATCCTGGGACCGGGCCAGCGCGGTCTGGCCAGCGTCATCGCTGCGCGGCAGGCGGGGGCGGGGAAGATCATCGTCACGGGCATGGCCGCAGATGCGCGGAAACTCGACCTCGCCCGGACCTTCGGGGCGCATCACACAATCGACGTTCAGAACGAGAACGCCATCGAACGCATCAAAGAACTGACCGGCGGCCGGGGCGCCGATGTGGTCGTAGAGGTGACGTCCTACGCCACCGACCCGGTACGCGAGGCCCTGAGCTATGTGCGTGCCGGCGGGACGATCGTGCTGGCCGGGGTGAAAGGGTTCAAGCCCATACCGGACTTCGTCTCCGACCTGATTGTCTTCAAGGAAATCACCATCAAGGGGGCGATCGGCGTGACCTCGTCGGGATACCGCAAGGCCATCGACCTGATCGAGGCGCGGTCGCTGCCAATTGAACTGATGCATACTCACGACTTCGCGTTGGAGGACGCGGATCTGGCCATCCGGACGCTCGCGCGCCAGGTGCCGGGAGATGAATCCATCCACTCATGCCTGATCCCGCCCGCCTAGTGCGCCAGCCTTCAGGTCGTAAAGCTTCGCCGAGGATTGAAAGGCAGGACGAGCCGTGAGTTTTAGCGACAAGGCCGCCATCGTTGGCATTGGCGAGACCGAGTACGTCAGGGGCTCGGAGCGCACGGCCGTGGACCTGATGCTGGAGGCGGCCCGCAAGGCCATCGCCGACGCGGGGCTCAAGGCCTCGCAGATCGATGGCATGGTTCCGCCCCCGATCTATACCACGTCCGAGGAACTCGCCGCCAACCTTGGTGTCGATGTCCTCCGCTATGCCTCGACGGTCCACATGGGCGGAGCCAGCCCCACCACGGCCCTGCAGAACGCTGCGACAGCCGTCGCCGCGGGCGTCGCCGACAACGTTCTCGTGGTGCTGGGCTGGAATGGCTACTCCGCGCTACGTCCAAAGCAGGGCCGGCCGCCGCAGCGGGCCATGAACATGAACACCCTGACCCGCACGATCCAGGGTTTCTACATGCCCTACGGCGTCACTATGCCGGCCCAGATGTATTCCTGGATCGCCATGCGCCATAAGCACCTCTACGGGGTGCCCGACGAGGCGATGGGCGAGGTGGCCCTGGCCTGCCGGGCCCACGCCCAGCTGAACCCGAGGGCCGTGACCTATGGCCAGCCTCTGGACATGGACGCCTACCTCGGCGCGAGGTGGATCTCCGAGCCCTTCCGTCTGTACGATTGTTGCCTGGAGACGGACGGCGCCTGCGCGGTTGTAGTGACCAGCGCCGAGCGGGCCCGCGACATGCCGCACCGGCCCGTGCTGATCGCCGGCGCCGCCGAAGGCCACCCCTATCCGGCAGACGACATTCCCTCTCGGCCCGATATGCTCAAAATCGGCCTGTCCTACGCTGCGCCTCGAGCCTTCGAGATGGCCGGCGTCACCGCCCGCGACATGGACTTCCTGCAGGTCTACGACTGCTTCACCTATGTCGTGCTGCTGCAACTGGAGGCGCTGGGCTTCAGCGGGCCCGGCGGCATTTACGATTTTGTGAAAGACGGCCAGATCCAACTCGGCGGTCGCTATCCGCTGAACACCCATGGCGGTCTGCTCAGCGAGGCCCACGTCTGGGGCCTCAACCACGTGCTGGAAGCGGTGCGCCAGCTTCGCGGCGACGCCGGCGCGCGCCAGGTGCCAGGCGCCAGAATTGGTCTGGTCACCGGATGGGGCGATCTCGGCGACGGCAGTCTGGCGATCTTGAGGACCTGACCCCCATGCAACCCCCCACCATTCCCGCGCCGCTTCCCAGGACCCAAGATCCCATGGACGACGCCTTTTGGCGTCAATGCCAGGATGGACGCCTGCGCTTCCAGCGTTGTTCGGACTGCCGCGCGTGGCGGTTCCTGCCGCGCTACATGTGCGCGCGGTGCGGGTCTCCAGATTTCGCTTGGGCGCCTGTCCGCGGGACCGGCAGCCTTTACTCTTGGACCGT
>NCDQ01000425.1 GCA_002280275.1 Caulobacter vibrioides
CGCGAGCAAATGGGGCACGAGGACGTCGAGCAGGTAGGCCTGTTCGTCAACAAGCGCTTCCCTTGGCCGGATCTGGCGGCGATCCAGCACGGCCATCTCTCCTTGCGGCAATTGCGCCCCTATCTCGGCGAGGAAGCCTTCGCCGGCTATTTCAAGTTCGCCTTCGTCCGCAATCCGTTTGCCCGCTTCGTGTCCTATTGCGCCTTCATGCTGCGCGGCGGTGACATCTTCCAGCGGCAGCCGCGCGAGGCGATGCATCACTTCCTGTTCCGGGAACCGCCGGAGCAGCACATCCTGTTCCAGCCCCAGGCTTCGCTGCTGGTCGACGAGGATGGCAAGACGCTGTTGGCCGACACGCTCGGCCGGGTGGAGGACATGCAGGGCTCCTACGACGCCATCTGCGCGCAGATCGGCATCCCCTCCCGCCCGCTGGAGCGCGTCAATGGCAGCAGCCATGGCGATTATCGCCACTATTACGACCGCGCCCTGATCGAGGGCGTCACTGCCCGCTACGCACAGGACCTGGATCTGTTCGGCTATTCCTTCGAGGGCACGCGATGACCCTTCCCCAGCCCACTTCTCCTGTTCGCCTGACTGCCAATCCGCGCAAGACCGCCACAGTCCGCAAGCTCGGCCCGGTCGATATCGCTGCGCTACAGGCAGCCATGCTAGCCATCCCGGAAAGCGTCTGGGACGCCGCCAACGCCGCCAAGCCGAACAAGTTCGAAGTGCTGGACCAGACCCGCCACATCGTCTTCCGCTTCATTCACAGCCCCCGCGACTGGCGTGGTTCCTACGATTGCCCGGCCTGGCCCCAATGGCGCGACGTGCTGGAGCCGGTGCTAACACAAGCCGTTCGATCCTATGGCTATAAGCGCGGCGCATTCCCGCGTGTGATGCTGGCCCGGCTTCCTGCCGGGGGCCTTATTCACCCGCACATCGATGCCAATCCCGCGGCGAAATGGCCGCACAAGATCCATGTGCCGCTTGTCACCAACGCAGCGGTCGTCTCCTGCTTCGGCGGCGCGGAACACTATTTCCCGGTGGGCGAGGCCGTTGAGGTGAACAACCTTGGTCCGCACTGGGTGCGCAATGGCGGGGACGCCGACCGCATTCACCTGATCTTCGAATATTACGACACCGATCAGCCGGAGCCGGACTGGTTGAAGCCCTTGCTGCTTGCCGGCCACACGCGATGACATCCCCCGCCAGTACCGGAGAACGCGACGCCCTGCTTCAGGAAGCCAGGAACCTGCGCGTCAATAAACGGGTTCACGACGCACTCACCGTGCTTGCGCGACTGCAGGCGCTATATCCTCGCTTCAGCCGGCTCTATCAGGAACGCGGGCATTGCCATGTCCTGCTTCAGGATGTCCCGGCCGCCATTGCCGCCCTGCAGGACGCAGTGAGTCTCAATCCGACGCTGCCGGCCTGCTGGGATATGCTCGAACAGCTTTACCGCATGCTGGGCGACACTGCCCAAGCGGCGAAGGCGGCCCAAAACCTATCCATGTTGCGGCAGCTGCCGCCGGAAATCGTGGTGGCCAACAGCCTGTTTGCCGATGGCGACCTTGCGCCTGCCGAGGACGTGCTGCGCGACTATCTGCGTAAGGATGGCCAAAACGTGGGCGCGCTACGTCTGCTGGCACGCATATGCAAGGATCGGGAGGCCCCCGGCGATGCGGAAGCGCTTCTGGAGGAAGCGATCGAGTTGACGCCCGACTATCACGAAGCGCGCCTAGACTACGCGATAGTGCTGTTGCAGCAGCAGAAGCACCTGCAAGCCCGCCAGCAGGCCGAATGCCTGCTTCGGTACGATCCCGGCAATCGCGAATATCTCAAGCAATATGGCGCGGCCTGTGTGGGGCTTGGCGATCACGAGCCGGTGATCGACCTCTATGCGGGGCTCTTGGAAGGCTCTCTCGCCGCCAGCCCTGATTATGGCGTGGCATGGTTCGGTCTTGCCAACCTCAAGACCTACCGCTTCACCGACGATGAGATCGCACGCATGCGCGCGGCGGAAGCCCATCCTGACACACAGGATATGGACCGTATCTATCTGTGCTTCGCGCTGGGCAAGGCCTTCGAAGACCGGGGCGAATACGCGTCCTCATGGCACTATTACGAGCACGGCAATGCGGCTCGGCACCTCTCCTCCCGTTTTCGCCCGGAAGTCGCGGAAACCTGCGTCGATAGACTGAAACAGACCTTCACCGCCGAATTCCTGGCCGACCGATCAGGCTGGGGAGTGGACGACCCCGCCCCCATCTTCGTTCTGGGCCTGCCGCGGTCGGGCTCCACGTTGCTCGAGCAAATCCTCGCGTCCCATTCCCTCGTGGAAGGCACGCAGGAACTGACCGAAATCAGCCGATATGCCCGTGAAATCTGTGGCAGCGATCCGGATTGCAACCTGCCGCTCAACCCACAAGCAATGCAGCGCCTGACTGCCGGAGACGCCCGCGCGCTTGGGCAGCGTTTCCTTGCCGAGACCCGGACCTATCGCAGGCTCGGGCGACCGTTCTTCATCGACAAGATGCCGAATAATTTCTGGCATATCGGCCTGATCCACCTGATCCTTCCGCGATCGACCATCATCGACATTCGGCGCGAGCCCATGGCGTGCGGCTTCAGCAATTTCAAACAGCTGTTCGGCACTAACAATCAGGAATTCGCCTACGAGATCGACGATTTCGCGCGATATTACCGCGCCTATCTCGATCTCATGCGGCATTGGGACACTGTGCTGCCGGGACGAGTGCTGCGCGTGCAATATGAGGACCTGGTCGAGGACCTAGAGGGCAGCGTGAAGCGCATGCTGGATCATTGCGGGTTATCCTTCGATCCCGCCTGCCTTGCCTTTCATCGGACAAAGCGCAGCGTGCGCACGCCCAGTTCGGAGCAGGTCCGCCAGCCCCTTGGCCGGGAAGGCCTTACCCAATGGCAGAATTATACGCCGTGGCTTGCCCCTCTGCGGGAGGCACTGGGCGACGCATTGACCGGCTACAGGAATTGACCGATGCGACTGTCACGCCCCTTCTACCAATTGCCCGTTCTTTTCGAGACAGCGCGCCTTCAGGCCGAGGTCGCCGGTCTGCCGCCCGAGGCATGGGTGCCGCACCCCGATGGAGTGCCTGGCAACAGCGCGGCGCGCCTGATCACCGCTGGTGGCGTCGAGACAGATTCAGTTCACGGCCAGATGCTGCCGACGCAGTGGCTCGCCGCCATGCCCTATCTGCGTCAGGTCCTCGCTGGTTTCGGCGTTGTTTGGGGACGGTCACGGTTGATGCGGCTGGCCCCGGGCGTGGGCGTACCAGAACATGCGGACATCAATTATCACTGGCACACCCGGGTACGACTGCACATTCCGATCTTCACCTTGCCGGAAGTGCGGTTTCACTGCGACGGACAGTCCGTGCACATGGGCGTGGGAGACGCCTGGATCTTCGACAATTGGCGCCGTCATCACGTGGAGAACAATGCCAAAGCGGAACGCATTCATCTCGTGGCAGACACCTCGGGTACTGCAGCCTTCTGGCGTCTCGCCTGCGGGCAGGCGCCGCCCAAGGATCAATGGCGAACCGTAGATTGGCACCAGAAGGGCGATCCCCAGTTGCTTACCGAGAGCAACCAGCGATCGCCGATAATGCCTGCTGCCGAAGTGCAATTTCTGATCGAGGACCTGTGTGGAGAACTGACGATTGCAACCGATGCTGCCGGCGCGGAAGGGCGCGCAGCTCGTTTCGTCATGCTGATGGAGAGCTTCGTGTTCGACTGGCGCCAATTATGCGCCTTGCACGGCGTGAGCGGGCGGGCGCGGCCGGACTTCCTGCGCCTGGCCAATGCGGTGCGCACGGCAGCAAGGCTGCTCGGTGACGGCCTTGTCATGCAGACAAACGACGTCAGCGCACTGCTGGTGCTTGAAAAACGCGTCTTGCAGCATCTCGTCGTAGATGAAGGAGCGCTTTAAGCCTTGCCGCGCTGGACCGAATGCCTGCAGCACAAGCGACGATCAAGGTCTGTAAGTGGGAGCACCCTTTGGCGATCCGCGCGGCTGCGAAAACTCATTCGTGCAGGCCACGAAGCAGGCGGAACACGCCTTCAAGCACGCACGCTATCGGATATAGGTGAGTTTGGTGTTGGTGTTGTGTGGTTGGGGGGTATTGGAGTTGGTTGCGGGGGTAGGATTTGAACCTACGACCTTCAGGTTATGAG
>NCDQ01000426.1 GCA_002280275.1 Caulobacter vibrioides
AAAACCTGGATCCAGCTTTCCTCGGTGAAGAGTTCGTCGTCTTCGCGGAACACTCGGCCGTTGGCGCGGAAGAGATCCATCTTCCGCTGCAGCGTGGCGGGGATCTCCATGTCGCGGCAGTAGCGCCAGAAGGGGCTGTCGTCGCGCTCGGTGGCCTTGTAGTGCAGGATGATGAAGTCGCGGATCCGCTCGTATTCGAAATCGCTCTGGCGATTGAACTCGTCGATCGTCGCCTGATCAAAGCCTGCGTCCGGCAGCAGCCGCACCATGCGGATAACCGCTGACTGGATCAGGTGCAGACTGGTCGACTCCAGGGGCTCGAGGAAGCCGCTGGCCAGGCCGATCGCGACGCAGTTCTTGTTCCAAATCTTCTTGCGCTTGCCGGTCTTGAAGCGAATGCGCAGCGGGTCGGCGCGCTGGGCGCCGTCGAGGTTCGCCAGCAGGACACGCTCGGCCTCGTCGTCGTCGATGTACTGACTGGAATAGACGTGGCCATTGCCCGTGCGATGCTGCAGGGGGATGCGCCACTGCCAACCGGCCGAGTGCGCGGTGGAGCGCGTGTAGGGCGTGAAGTGCTCCGAGCGATCGCACGGCACGGCGACGGCGCGGTCGCAGGGCAGCCATTGCGTCCAGTCCTCATAGCCGGTCTTCAGGGCCTGCTCGATGATCAGCCCGCGGAAGCCCGAGCAGTCGACGAAGAGGTCCGCGGCGATCACCTCGCCATCGTGCATCGTCACCGACTGCACGAAGCCATCTTCGGCGCGCAGGATCACGTCGACGATCTTGCCTTCCCGGCGCTTGACGCCGCGCGCCTGGGCGTAGGTCGACAGATGCTTGGCGTAGAGGCCGGCGTCGAAATGGAAGGCGTGGGCGATGTGGCCAATCGGCGAATCCGCCATGTCGGCGCGGGCGCGCATGAACTTGTTGCTCAGCGCCATGGCGTTGTTGATCGACAGATTGTCGAAGTCACCCGCCCGCCCCAGCGCCCGCATGCGCAGCCAGTACTGGTGGCAGCGCAGCCAGCCCAGATCCTGGCCGATGACGCCAAAGCCGTGGAGATAGCTCTCGCCCTGGCGCCACCAGTTCCTGAACTGGATGCCCAGCTTGAACGAGCCCTGCGTCTTGCGCAGGAAGTCGTCTTCCTCCAGCCCGAGCAGTTCGTTGAATTTCTTGATGGCGGGGATGGTCGCCTCTCCCACCCCGACCGTGCCGATCTCCTCGGACTCGACGAGGACGATCTCGTAGAGTCCCTGGAACAGACGCGAGCAGAGCGCGGCCGTCATCCATCCGGCGGAGCCGCCGCCGGCGATCAGAATCTTCTTGAGCGGTTTCAACCACCCGCCTCCCGTTAGGTCGTAGGTCGGGGCCGCCTTTCGACGACCCCGCCCCGATGGGTTCTTGCCTGGCGAACGGGTCTGCTGGGGAGAGCGACCCGTTCAGCCCCCGGCTTAGAACCGATAGTTCACGCCGAACAGGATCTGACGGCCGTACTTTTCGTAGGTTTCGGGCAAGGCGCCGCCACCGCTGGTCTTGGTCCCGCCGCCGTCCAGGCCCAGACGGGTGCGGTACGGCGTATTGGTCAGGTTGTTGACCTGGACCAGCAGCCCCAGGTTCTCCATCGGCCCCTCCTGGAAGGTGTAGCCGATTTGGGCGTCGACCTGCTTGTCGGCCAAGATCTCGGTGAAGCCGCGTGTAGCGAACAGCTGCACCACCTCGCCCTTGAAGGCCGAACGATAGCGCTGGCTGATCCGGGCCTGGAAACCGCCCCGCTCATAGTAGCCGGTGACGTTGTAGACCGTGCCCGACAGGCCGGGGATACGGACCTTTTGCTTGGGATCGGTGCTGGTGGTCGGGTTCAGGTTCGACTTGGTCAGCGACAGGCTGCCCTGCATGCCAAAACCCTGCAGCAGGTCGGCGAACTGGCCAAGGTCGACCGCGCCGCTGAACTCCAGGCCCTTGACCACGCCGCCGTTTCCGTTGGCCGGCAGGGTGATCTGACCGATCGGGCTGATGGTGATGCCCGCAGGGATGGCCGTGGCCGTCGTGGGCAGCGGAATGCCGGTGAAGTCGAACTTGCCGGTCTGCGAATAGATGTAGGTGTCGAGCTTCTTGTAGAAGCCGGCCACCGACACGTAGGTCGCGGGGCTGACATACCACTCGTAGGCAAGGTCGGCCGCCTTAGCCATCCAGGGCTTCAGGTTCGGGTTGCCGCCGCTGGCCGACCACGGATTGACCGTCGTGCCCGGTGCGCAGGGCTGGCCCGAGCAGACCAGCGAGTTGAAGCCCGGCGTGACGTTGGCGCGCATATCGTCCATGCGCGGACGGGCCATGGTCTTGGATAGCGCAAAGCGCAGGCGATGGCCGCCGCCCAGGTCATAGATCAGGTTCATGCTGGGCAGGACGTCGGTGTAGTCGTCCTTCACGTTGATCTT
>NCDQ01000427.1 GCA_002280275.1 Caulobacter vibrioides
GGAGGCGCGTCAGTTAGAGCACTTCCAGGACATCTATTTGCGGAGCCGCGCGGAGCCGCTGGAAATCGTCGAATGACCGTTGCGTTGGATCCCCTTTTCGTCGAGCGCTGTATCGAGGCCCTGCTGTTCGCCGCCGCCGAGCCGCTGAGCGATGTCGACCTGGCTAAGCGTCTTCCTGAAGGGGCGGACATCGTCGCCGGGATCGCTGCCTTGCGCGGCCGTTACGAAGGGCGAGGGATCGAGCTGGCCTGCGTGGCCGGGCGGTGGCGATTCCAGACGGCCGCGGACCTGTCGTTCCTGATGACTGAGGAGCGGGAGGAGCCCCGCCGGTTGTCCAAGGCCGCGCAGGAGACGCTGGCGATCGTGGCCTATCACCAGCCCGTCACCCGCGCCGAGATCGAGGCCGTGCGTGGCGTGCAGGCCAGCAGGGGCACCATCGACGTCCTGCTGGAGCTTGGCCTGATCCGCATGCGGGGACGGCGGCGAACGCCAGGGCGGCCCGTGACCTTCGGCACCACCGACGCCTTCCTGGAGCACTACGGTCTGGCGACCTTGGCCGACCTGCCAGGAATCGCCGAGATGAAGGCGGCCGGCCTTCTGGAAATGAACCTGCCGCCGGGCTTTTCCGTGCCCGATCCCTTGGGGCTTCGCGCCGGGGAGGAGGAAGATCCCCTCGATCTGGACGACGCCGATGCGCCTGAATTCGCGCAAGACTTCCTTGGCGAGCCTGAAAAAGCCTGAGGCGAGCAGCAACTAGCCTCTACGGTCTTGTCACGCTTGGCTCTGCGCCATACGGGCGCCTATATAGAGTCAGAGATTGTAACGACGCGGCTCACGGTCTAAAGCGCCGCTGTCGCAAGGAGCACCGACGCTATGGGTAGCATGAGCTGGATTCACTGGGTGATCGTCATCGGGGTCGTGGCCCTGTTGTTTGGCGGTCGCGGCAAGCTCTCGGGCATCATGGGTGACGCCGCCAAGGGCATCCGCGCGTTCAAGGACGGCCTGAAGGACGACACCAGCAGCGAAGTCGCCGACAACAAGGCTAAGGGCGCACTGCCGCGCACCGAGGCCGAAGCCGAAGAGCTTCGCAAGTCGTAAGATCGAGCGCGCGGGGGTCTCTCCTCGCGCGATGGTCCAACCTCGCGGGGCGCTTTGCGGCTCCTGCGCTCTAAGGCGCGTCCATGCTTCCTGATATCGGCGGCACAGAACTTCTCATCATCGCCGCCGTCGCTTTGATCGTGGTGGGTCCCAAGGACCTTCCCCTTCTGTTGCGCAAGCTCGGCCAGTTTGTCGGTCGCATGCGCGGCATGGCGTCGGAATTCCGCGCCAGCTTCGATGAGATGGCGCGTCAGTCCGAACTCGACGAGCTTCGCCGCGAGGTTCAGGCCATGCGGTCGGGCCAGTTCACCAATCCTGTGCAGGACGTGGCTGAGGCCGCGCGCGACGTTCAGGTCGATCAGGTCTTCGCCGACATTGACGCCTCGCTGTCCAGCGGCGCGATGCAGGCCCATCCCTATGCGGCCGCCGAGTCGCACAACACCATCCTGCCCACGGCTGAGCCGTCGGCTGAGATCGTCGAGGCCAAGCCCAAGCGCGCGCCGCGCAAAACGGTTGCTGCGGAACCCGCTGTGGTTGAAGCCGTCAAGGCACCGCGCAAGCGGGCCAACGCCAAACAAGAGATCACCGTGGAAGCGCCCAAGGCCGTCCGCGCGCCGCGCAAGCGCGCCAGCAAGGCCGGCGGCTCCACCGCTTCGGACATCGTCTCGTGAGTACAGCCATCGGACATGACCCGGACGAAGAGATCGAGGCCTCGCGGGCCCCGCTCCTGGATCACCTGATCGAGCTGCGCACGCGGCTGATCATCTGCGTCGCGGCCATCGCCATCGCCTTTGGCGTCTGTTTCGCCTTCGTCAAGCCGATCTTCCTGTTCCTGGTCCGCCCTTTCACGGTGGCTGAGGGGCTCAAGGCCATGGAGGATAGCGGCGGGCAGCACGGCGCCTTCGACCTGTTTCTCGCGCTGGTCGGCGTGAAGAAGGTTGCGGCCGGCGCCCTGGCCAATATCACCCTGCAGGCCACCGCGCCGCTGGAGCAGTTCTTCACCAATATCAAGCTGTCGGCGTTCGGGGCGATCATCCTGGCGTTCCCGATCATCGCCTGGCAGTTGTACCGCTTCGTGGCGCCGGGTCTCTACAAGAAGGAGCGCAACGCGTTCCTGCCGTTCCTGATCGCCTCGCCAGTGCTGTTCATGCTGGGCGCCTCACTGGTGTATTATGTCATGCTGCCGTTCGTTCTGTGGTTCTCGCTGAGCCAGCAGATCGTGGGCGACGGCGTGAAGGTGGTGCTGCAGACCCGGGTGTCGGAGTACCTGACCCTGGTGACCACGCTGCTCCTGGCGTTCGGCCTCAGCTTCCAATT
>NCDQ01000428.1 GCA_002280275.1 Caulobacter vibrioides
GAACTGCAGCGCGGTCGTCGGCAGCAGCAGTAGCGACGAGGCGAAGATCGGCGGGATGACGCCGGCGGTGTTGATCTTCAGCGGCATGAACGAGCTTTCGCCGCCGATCATGCGGTTGCCTTGCTGACGCTTGGGATAGTGGACCAGCAGGCGACGTTGCGAGCGTTCGATGAACACGATGGCCAGGATGGCGGCGATACCACCGATGACCACCAGGAACAGCGGCATGTAGTTGTTGTTCGACTGCGCCTGCGTCAGCATCTGCATCAGCGTGATCGGCAGGCTCGCGACGATGCCCGCGAAAATGATCAGCGAAACGCCGTTGCCGACGCCCCGGCTGGTGATTTGCTCACCCAGCCACATCAGGAACATCGTACCGCCCGTCAGCGCCACGATGGTCGAGGCGATGAAGAAGGTGTGGCCCACGCCGTCCGCCACCACGCCCGGCTGCGCCGCGATGCCGATGGCGATCGAGGCCGACTGCACGACCGCCAGGATGACCGCCAGGTAGCGGGTGTATTGGTTCAGGGTCTTGCGACCCGCCTCCCCGCCTTCCTTCTTCAGCTTCTCCCACGGCGGATAGACCGTGCCCATCAGCTGCACGATGATCGAGGCGCTGATGTAGGGCATGACGTTCAGCGAGAAGATCGCCATCCGCTCGACGGCGCCGCCCGAGAACATGTCGAACATGCCCAGGAGACCCTTGCTGTTCTGGCTGAACAGCGACGCGAAAGCGGCCGGATCGATGCCGGGGATCGGAACGTAGGTGCCAAGGCGGTAGACGACCAGGGCGATGATCGTGAACCAGATACGCTTGTGAAGTTCGCTCGCCTTTTGGAACGAGCCGAAATTCATGTTGGCTGCGAGTTGTTCGGCGGCCGAGGCCATTCAGATCCCCACGACTCAAGAACGCGATCGTCGAAGCAGATACCGCTTCGGCGGCGATCGCGCTCTGAAATTAGGTTTCCCGGATCACGCTGATCCCAGGAGAGCGCCACAAATAGGTGAGGCCCGCCGCGATGTCACGGCGAGCCTCGAAATTCTGTCATCCCGGTCGAAAAACGCGGTCCCGAAAGCGCCAGGCGCTCAACGGGATGACATATGCCTTTTAGGCTTCGGCTTGCGCCTTGGCCTTCTTGGTCACGGTCACCGAACCACCGGCGGCCTCGACGGCCTTGATGGCGGCGTCGGTAGCCGAATAGACGGTCAGCTTCAGAGCGGTCTTGATCTCGCCCTTGCCCAGCAGCTTCACGCCGTCGAGTTCGCGACGGATGACGCCAGCGGCGATCAGTTCAGCAGCGCCCAGCTCGGCGCCCTTCTTGATCTTGCCGGCTTCGACGGCTTGCTCCAGGCGCCACAGGTTCACTTCAGCGAACTCCAGGCGGAAGGGGTTGTTGAAGCCACGCTTCGGCATACGCATGTGCAGCGGCATCTGACCGCCTTCGAAGCCGTTGATGGCGACGCCCGAGCGCGCCTTCTGGCCCTTCACACCGCGACCGGCGGTCTTGCCCTTGCCCGAACCCGGACCGCGGCCAACGCGCATGCGGCCCTTGGTCGAGCCTTCGCGGGGAGCCAGTTCGTTCAGCTTAGTCATATGTGCCTCTCCTTGGAGATCTGCGCCCAGCCAGGGGCTGGACTCGGCTTTTGAAAACAGAGCGCGCTTAAGACCCCAAAACGCGAGAAAACTCAATGGGGCGAATGCGCGATTTCAAACGAAAACCACCCCGGATTGCTCCGGGGTGGCGTAATCGCATCGCGTAGAAGGACTACTCGACGATTTCCAGCAGGTGCTGGACCTTGCGGATCATGCCGCGGGTCGAGGGGTTGTCCTGCAGGGTCGAAACACGACCCACGCGGTTCAGACCCAGACCCACGAGCGTCGCGCGCTGGTCCTTTTCACGACGGATCGGGCTGCCGGTTTGGCGAACCGTAACGGTCTTAGCTTCAGCCATGACTTAGCCCTCGATGGCTTCCGGCGCCGAAGCGCCGTCGGCGCGGCGGCCGAGGATGTCGCCAACCTTCTTGCCGCGCTTGGCGGCGATCTGGCGGGGCGACGATTGCACCTTCAGGGCTTCGAACGTGGCGCGCACCATGTTGTACGGGTTCGAGGAACCCGTCGACTTGGCCACGACGTCCTGGACGCCCAGGGTTTCGAGAACCGCGCGCATCGGGCCGCCGGCGATGACGCCGGTGCCGGGAGGCGCCGCGCGCATCATCACCTTGCCAGCGCCCCAACGGCCAGCGCCGTCGTGGTGCAGGGTGCGGGATTCGCGCAGCGGAACGCGGATCATCGTCTTCTTGGCTTCCTCGGTCGCCTTGCGGATGGCTTCCGGCACTTCACGCGCCTTGCCATGACCGAAGCCGACGCGGCCCTTTTGGTCGCCAACGACCATCAGAGCAGCGAAG
>NCDQ01000040.1 GCA_002280275.1 Caulobacter vibrioides
TCTTCAAAACTATATTCTTGTCGCATCAATACCTCTTGGTCTTTGCCGTCCCAGCGTCGGGTCCAATTCTCATTGGCCCAACAGAGCATAAAAGGCATGGGGGTCGGGCAACCTGCGTTCGGCCGAAAAGGCCCTGCGCGAGGCGGCCCGCCGCCGCGCGCTCGACGCCGACATCGTTGTCACCGCCGATCCCGACCTTGTCGCCAAGGCCGATCGCGTCTTCCTGCCCGGCGTCGGGGCCTTCGCCTCCTGCCGCGCCGGGCTGGACGCGACGGGCGTCTACGAAGCGATGAACCAGGCCGTCCACGGCCGGGGCGTCCCGTTCATGGGCATCTGTGTCGGCCACCAGCTCCTGGCCACCGAGGGCCTGGAGTTCGGCGTCACCCCCGGCCTGGACTGGATCCAGGGCCAGGTTACGAGGCTCGAGCCCAACGATCCGTCGCTGACCATCCCGCACATGGGCTGGAACGCGATCAGCTTCACGCGCGCTCATGCCCTGTTCGCGGGCATCGAGGACGGCGCTCACATGTATTTCGCCAACTCGTTCGCCCTGACCCCTTCCGATATGGAAGATGTCGTCGCGACCGCCGACCACGGTGGACCGTTCACGGCCGCTGTGGCCAGGGACAATGTCGCAGGCGTACAGTTCCACCCCGAAAAATCACAAGCTTCAGGGCTCGCCCTGCTCGCCAACTTCCTGGAATGGCGCCCATGATCCTCTATCCCGCCATCGACCTGAAGGACGGCCAGTGCGTGCGCCTGCTGCATGGCGACATGGACAAGGCCACGGTCTTCAACACCTCGCCCGCCGACCAGGCCCAGCGCTTCGTTCGGGACGGCTTTTCGTGGCTGCACGTCGTTGATCTGAACGGCGCCATCGAGGGCAAGTCGGTCAACACCGCCGCCGTCGAACAGATTCTGGAATCGATCTCGATCCCGGTGCAGTTGGGCGGCGGCATCCGTACCCTGGAGGGCGTCGAGGCCTGGATCGAGGCGGGCGTTTCGCGCGTGATCCTCGGCACCGTGGCCGTGCACGATCCTGAACTGGTCAAGAAGGCCGCCCGCCTGTGGCCGGAGCAGATCGCCGTGGCGGTCGATGTCCGGGACGGCAAGGTCGCGGTCGACGGCTGGACGGGCCTCTCGGACATCGACGCGATCAGCCTGGGCAAGCGCTTTGAGGACGCGGGCGTCGCGGCCCTGATCGTCACCGACATCAGCCGTGACGGCGCCCTGACCGGCGTCAATGTCGAGGGCGTAGGCGAGCTGGCTGACGCGGTCTCGATCCCCGTCATCGCCTCGGGCGGCGTCGCCGCCGTGGCCGATATCGAGCGCCTGAAGGCTCGCAAGGGCGTCGAGATCGCCGGCGCGATCCTGGGCCGCTCGCTCTACGCCGGCACCATCAAGCCCTCCGAAGCCCTGATCGCGGCGGCCGCTTGATGCTGAAGACCCGGATCATTCCCTGCCTCGACGTGAAGGACGGGCGGGTGGTCAAGGGGGTCAACTTCGTCTCCCTGCGCGACGCCGGCGATCCGGTGGAGCAGGCCCGCGCCTATGACGCCGCCGGGGCCGACGAGCTGATGTTCCTGGACATCACCGCCTCCAGCGAAGGCCGAGGCCTGATCCTGGACGTCATCTCGCGTACGGCCGAGGTCTGCTTCATGCCCGTCTCGGTGGGCGGGGGCGTGCGGCAGGTGTCGGACATGCGCCGCCTGCTGCTCGCCGGCGCCGACAAGGTCTCGGTCAACACCGCCGCCGTCGAGAACCCCGACCTGATCGCCGGCGGCGCTGACGCCTTCGGGGCCCAGTGCGTGGTCGTGGCCATCGACGCCAAGGCGCGCGAGGACGGCTCGGGCTGGAACGTCTGGACCTATGGCGGCCGCAAGGACACAGGGATCGACGTGGTCGAATGGGCCGCCAAGGTGGTCGAGCGCGGCGCCGGCGAGATCCTGCTGACCTCGATGGACCGCGACGGCGCCAAGATCGGCTACGACATCCCGCTGCTGAAGGCGGTGACCGGCGCTGTGAATGTGCCGGTGATCGCCTCCGGCGGGGCCGGCAAGACCGAGCATCTGGTCGAAGCCGCGCGCGAGGGCCACGCCGCCGCCGTGCTGGCCGCCTCGATCTTCCACTTCGGCGAGATCAGCATCGGCGAGGCCAAGCAGGCCATGGCCGACGCCGGCATCCCGGTGCGCCTGGACACGCTGAAGGGGGCCGGATGAGCCAACGCCTGACCGATGTCCTGCAACGCCTGGCTGCGACGATCGAGGCCCGCAAGGGCGGCGATCCGTCGGTGTCCTATACGGCCAAGCTGCTTAACGATCCGGCCTTGGCGGCCAAGAAGCTGGGCGAGGAAGCCGTCGAGACGGTCATCGCCGCCGTCGCGCAGGGTCCCGACGCCCTGGCCGCCGAAAGCGCCGACCTGCTTTACCATTGGCTGGCCTTGATGGCCGCCTCGGATGTCTCGCTGGACGCCGTCGCCGAAAAGCTGGAGGCCCGCGAAGGCACGTCCGGCATCGCCGAGAAGGCGTCGCGGTAGGGCTAAACCCGCCGCTTCAGCGCCACGTAGAGCGCCCCCTCGCCGCCGTGGCGGCGGTCGGCCGTGGAGACGCCGGCGACCATCTCGCGCAACGACGGATCGGTCAGCCATTCGGGCGTCCGGGTGCGCAAGACGCCCTGCCCGATCCGGCCCTTGCCAGTGATGACCAGCACCGCCCGATGCCCTTGGCTGAACGAGCGGCGAATGAAGGCCTCAAGCGTGGCGCGGGCCTGGTCCTGATCCAGACCGTGCATGTCCAGCCGCGCGCCAATCGGGTCGCGCTCCTTGACGATCCGCAGCTTGCGATTGGGCTCGATGTGGCCGGCGGGGTTCTTCAGCGGCTTGGGCGCGGCCGGTTTCAGGTCCTCGGGATGCAGCCGCAGCGGCGCGATCGAGGCCAGACGCGTCGGCGGTTCGACCGGCAGGGTGGTGTCGGCCTTCAGCGACGGTCGGATCCGCGCCTTGCTGCGCATCTTCTCCGGCTTGACCGGCGCGCGCGGGGTCACGGTCGAGGCGACCAGCCGCCAGAGGCGCTCGTCATCGTCGGGTCCGGGCGGCGGCTTCTTGCTCACGCTACGGGTTCGGAGTCAGCCGATAGAGACGCAGGGAATGGCGGACTCGGCCGGCCTCCACGCCGGCGGCGGCGCCCGAGCCCATATAGAGGTCAGCCCGCACCTCGCCCTTGATCGCCCCGCCGGTGTCCAGCGCCGTCACCGCGCGGCGATAGATCGGAAACGCCCCGGCCAGTTTCGGGGCGGCGGCGTCCAGCCAGTAGAAGCCGCCATAGGCGTGGTGGCTCGGATCAACGGCGATCGCCCGGCCCGGCGGCAGAGCTAGGCCGGCTGCGCCGGCGGGCTCATTGCCGTCATCAGGAACCGTACGGAAAAATACATAGCGCGGGTTCAGGCGCATGATCGCGTCGGCTTCGGGGCCGCGATGTTCCGCCAGCCAGGTCCGGATGGACTCGGCCGAGGTGTTGTTGTCAGGGAGCAGGCCCTTGTCGCGCATGGCGATTGCGACGCCCACGAACGGCTTGCCGTTCGTACCGGCGAAGACCGCGCGCACCCGGCGACCGTCTGGCAATACCAGGACACCCGAGCCCTGGATCTGCAGGAAGAACAGCTCCTCGGGCCGCATCCAGGCCAGAGGCTTGTCGGTTGGAGCCGCCTCGATCTCAGCGCGATCAGGATAGGGGACGAAGGTCGAGCCCTCGACATGGCCCGTGATCTTCTTGCCGACCAGAGCGGGCTCGAAGGGGCCCAGATCCAGCACCACCAGGTCAGCGGGCAGGCCACGCAGGGGCGCGCTGAACTCGGCGTTGCGCGACATGCGCGCCTCGTACTGAGGCGCGAAATAGGCCGTGAGCAGACCATCAGCGCCCGCACCATCGCCGCCGACGGGCTCCAGCCGGAAGTTCGCTTCGATAAAGGCCCGAGCGCCCGGCGCATTCAGATCCTTGGCCGCCTTGGCCAGACCGCACACCCGGGCCAGCGCCGGATCCTTGGCAACGCCGCAGCCAACGCGGAAGGCGTTCAGCGCCGCCAGATGGTCCTCCTCGGCCCAGCCCTTCAGGCTCGCAAAGGACAGCGCGATGGGCGCTGGACCTTGCGGAACGGGCGCCGCAGCGGTCGGGGGGGCAGGCGACGGCGCCGGGGCGGGCGTCGAGGCTGTCGGGGGCTCGACGGGCGTACTGGCGCACGCGCTGAGAAGCAGCGCCGCCAGGGCCAGCGGCGCCAGAGAAGAATAGGACGGGCGGTTCATTAGGCCTCGGCGGCGGCCCGGCCACGAACGAGAGGTTCCAGTTCGGGTCGGTGCTTTTGACCTCACGCTCGAAGGTCCAAAGCTCGGCGGTGCGACGATCATCGACGCCCTCGCCGCGCTCGTCTTTCGTGCGGGTGCGCACCTCGGCCAGGATCCGCACCACGGCCTTGGCGGTGTCGCCGACCACATCGATGCGCTCCAGGTCAACGCGCGGCGAGGTTAGGAACTCGATCTTCTCGCTTCGACCGGCCGTCTCGCGGGCGACCATGGCGCGCTCGAAATTGTCCATCACATCGGGGGCCAGCAACGGCTTGAGCGTCTCGCGATCACCTTCAGCGTAGGCCTTGACGATCTGCTCATAGGCGGCGCGGGCCCCGGTCAGGAACCGGGCCGGGTCGAAGTCGGGTTGGCGCGCCCTCAGCGTCGCGACGCCTTCGGCTTGCATAATCTGATCGACGGGCGCGGACGCAGCGCCCGGCGTGGCGGTTACGGCGACGTCCTCAGGTTGCCTACCCACGCGACGCCCGAGGGTCGCGTACAGTTGGTAGAGGACGATGGCGGCCACGGCGGCAAGGAACAGGATCTGGAACACGACGGGGTCCGGCAGCGGGCTTGGGGCCCTGGAGATGATCTCTATATAGGTGAGGCAAGTTCGCCCGTCAGGCGCCCAGCGTTGCGCCAGGCCATCCCTCATGGTAGCAGCGCCCACCTTTCTTTAGGCGTTCTAGCCGCCGATTACGGATTTTATCCTAATGACCGACACCACCGCCCCCGAGGCGACCCCGGACGGCGCCGAGGCCGGCCAAGCGGGTATCCGCATCCTGGCCCAGTTTGTTCGCGACTTCTCGTTCGAGAATCCGCTGGCCCCCGACGCCCTGCGCGCCGGCGCGGCCCAGCCTGCGATCGACATGGGCGTCGAGATGAACGCGCGCGGCCGTCCCGACGGCCTGTTCGAAGTCGACCTGAAGCTGTCGGCCCGCGCCGAGCGCGAAGGCCAGCCCGTGTTCCACGTCGAGGTGGTCTATGGCGGCCTGTTCCACATCGCCGGCATTTCGGAAGAGGACCTCGAGCCTGTTCTGCTGATCGAGTGTCCGCGTTTCCTGTTCCCCTACGCCCGTCGCCTGATCTCGGATGTGACGGCGGAAGGCGGCTTCCCGCCGTTCCTGATCGACCCGATCGACTTCGCCGGCGTCTATGCCGCGCGCAAGGCGCAAGCCGAAGCCGGCGGCGTGGTCGGCAACGCGTAAGCCAGGCGGCAACGCTTAAATAAAGAGGCCCGGTCATGACTGACCGGGCCTTTTTCTTTAGCTGTCTTCGCGTTGAGTGTGGGCGCTGGTGCGGATGGAAATCCTCGGCCTTCGACAAGCTCAGGAAGAGGATTTTGTGCGCGCCGAGGCCGACAGTCGGCCTCACCCTGAGCTTGTCAAAGGGCGAAGGCGGCCGCAGCAAGCCGATCAACACCTAACGTCAAAACAGCTTTTTCTTTTTCCGTCACGGCTGCAGGCGATAGCCGCCCATCTCGGTGATCAGGATCCGCGCCACGGCCGGATCAGGCTCGATCTTCTGGCGCAGGCGGTAGACGTGGGTTTCCAGCGTGTGGGTCGTAACCCCGGCGTTGTAGCCCCAGACCTCGGTCAGCAGCTCATCGCGCGACACGGGCTTGGAGCCGGCGCGATAGAGATACTTGAGGATGTTGGTTTCCTTTTCGGTCAGCCGCACCTTCTTCTGCTTCTCATCGACCAGCAGCTTGGCCGAGGGGCGGAATTCGTACGGACCGATACGGAAAAGTGCGTCTTCCGACGCTTCGTAGCTGCGCAGCTGAGCGCGTATACGGGCCAGCAGCACGCCGAAGCGGAACGGCTTGGTGACATAGTCGTTGGCGCCGGACTCCAGGCCCAGGATCGTGTCACTGTCGCTGGCGGCGGCCGTCAGCATGATCACCGGAGCGGTCACGCCGTTCTTGCGCATCAGACGGCAGGCCTCGCGGCCGTCCATGTCGGGCAGATCCACGTCCAGCAGGATCAGGTCAGGCTTGAGTTCGCGCGACAGCTTCACGCCCTCGCCCGCGCTCGAGGCCTCGTTGACCGCGAACTCTTCATGCAGGGCCAGCTGTTCCGCCAGCGCGCCGCGTAGGTCGTCGTCGTCGTCGATCAGAAGAAGCGTCTTGCGTTGCGCCATGCGCCGGAACATGCACCGCTGCGCCCCCCGGGGACAACCCCGCGCGCGGCCTTAAGTCGAGGAGTCGCCGCTTATGCTGTTTCGAGCCCATGCCGACGGCCGCTTTGAGCTAGATGGACACGTGGTGCGCTGCGCGCTCGGCAAGGCCGGCGTGATCGCCGCCGCCGAGAAACGCGAAGGCGACAACAAAAGCCCGCTCGGCGTCTGGGCCCTGCGCGAGGTCTGGTATCGACCGGATGTCTACCCCGAGGGGCCGAACACCGCCCTGCCGGTCCGAGCGACCCGACCCGAAGACGGCTGGTGCGACGCCCCGGGCGATCCGAACTACAACCGGCCGGTCACCCTTCCCTATCCCGCCAGCGCCGAGCGCATGTGGCGAGACGACGCCGTCTACGACCTCGTGGTGGTCCTCGGCCACAATGACACGCCGCCCGTGCCGGGTATGGGATCTGCGATCTTCATGCACGTGGCGCGGGAGGGCTATCTCGGCACCGAGGGCTGCGTGGCCCTGGCGCGCGCAGATATCGAGGCGGTTCTGGCGGCGGCCCAGCCGGGCGACGCGGTCGAGATTCGCGCGGACTAGAACCACTTCGCTCGGAAAATGCTCTAGCCGTAGTTGCGGCCGCCAAACAGCGCCGATCCCACCCGCACGGAGGTCGCGCCCTGAGCGATGGCGATCTCGAAGTCGTCGCTCATCCCCATGGACAGGCTGTTGAGGTCGTTGCGCGCGGCGATGGCGCACAGCTTAGCGAAATGCGGGGCGGGGTCCTGATCGAAAGGCGGAATGCACATCAGGCCCTCGATCGCCAAGCCATAGGTCGCCCGGCACGCGGCGATGAAGGCGTCGGCCTCATCCGGCGCGACGCCGGCCTTCTGGGGTTCCTCGCCGACATTGACCTGCACGTAGAGCCGCGGCGCCCTACCAGCGCGCTGGACCTCGTCGGCCAGAACGCGCGCCAGCTTCTCGCGGTCGAGCGTTTCGATGACATCGAAGAAGCCGACCGCCTCGCGCGCCTTGTTGGTCTGCAGCGGACCGATCAGGCGCAGCTCCAGGCCTTCGCGACGGTCTCCCCAGCGCTCCATGGCCTCCTGAACCCGGTTCTCACCAAATACTTTCTGTCCCGCGTCAAGGACGGGCGCGATATGATCCCAAGGCTGGGTCTTGGACACCGCCACCAAGGTCACGCTTCCCGCCGGACGGCCGGCGCGAGCCTCGGCGGCGGCGATGCGGGCGCGGATCTCAACGAGCGCTTGCGACATGGGGTGCGTGCCTTGGACGGTGAGAACGAACTGGAAGCCCTGTCTAGTGCGGCCTTGGCCTTTGCGCCACGGATCGTGCGCGGGACGGCGCTGCCCCGGCTGCTGTTCTTCACCGATCCGGCGCGCGTTCCCGCCCCGGAGGCCGTCGCCGAGCGTCTTCCCATCGGCTCGGCGATCGTATTTCGCGCTTTCGGCGCGGCGGACGCTGTCGAGCAAGGCCGGCGTCTGCGGTCGATAGCGACCGCCCGGGGCCTGATGCTGCTGGTCGGCGCACACATCGGATTGGCCGAAGGCGTCGGCGCCGATGGCGTCCACTTGCCCGAGCGGATGGCGGCCAGCCTCCCGCGAATGCGGGCGGAGCATCCGCGCTACCTGATCACCATCGCCGCCCACAATCTGATGGCCTTGAAAGCCGCCGAGCGAGCGGGCGCGGACGCCGCCGTGGTCTCGCCGGTCTTTCCCAGCAACAGCCCCTCCGCCGGAGAACCATTGGGGTTGGAGGGTTTGGCGCAGCTGGTCAACGCCACGACTCTGCCCATCTACGCCCTGGGCGGTGTTAGGGCGCGAACGGTCGCATCGCTGGTTGGCAGCGGCGTGGTCGGCATAGCAGCGGTGGAGGCTCTGGCGGGCTGAGGCCGCTTAGAACTTGAACGCGGTTTCCAGGCGCACGCGGGGCGCGGGGTCGGCCTGCTGGGCCTTGCGGGCGGCGAGGGCGGGATTGGTCTCGCCCAGGCTGACGGCGCCGCCGACACGGATCGACGGCGTGACCTTGAAGTAGGCGCCGGCCTTGACGTCCTGCAGTTCCATTTCGCGGCTGGAGGGCTGGTCGAGGTCCAGCTTCAGGCCCCAGCGGCCCTTCTTGGCGTCCCAACGCAGGGTCCGCTTGTCATCGCGCGGGTACTGAACGCCCGCGGCGGCGCTGGTGAAGTCGTTCTTGACGGTGAAGTCGGGGGCGACCGCGTGGGGCTTGGCCTGCGCGAACGCCGTAGCAGCCGATCCCGTCAGGATCAGCGCGGCGGTCCCCGCCAAGATGAAACGCGTCGCGACCATCGCTACTCGCCGCCCATACTCTGTTGTCCCCACTCGCTCCATGTAGGAACGAGCCCCTTACATTGCGATTAAAGGCTTGGCTGGAATGCGGTCAACCGGCGTTTGGTCGCACGGACCCGCACAATCGACGATTCAATCGACTCCTGTGGCGGTGAGGTCACGCGATTCCTGTTTTGAGGCGGCGCAGCCATGCTATAGACCGGCTCCCGGCCGCGGGGGCGCGCCTGGACGCGCGAACAGCGTCGGCGAGACATTGGAGCGAGGTACTATGGCGTTTGAGCGTGGGTCTGTGATGCGCGGCGTCGCCGCGGGCGTCCTGGCTCTGTCGATGCTGGGCGTTACGGCATGCGCCAGCAACAAGGCCCCCAAGACGTTTTCCGGCCAGAGCGAAGAGCCGAGCCTGAACCCGTTCAAGCGCTTTGGCGGCGGAAACAAGGCGCCGGCGACCGAAGGGTCGATCGGTGTGAACGGCTATCTGTGGCGCGCAAGCCTGGACACCCTGGCCTTCATGCCGCTGGCCTCGGCTGACCCGTACGGTGGCGTGATCGTCACGGACTGGTACGTGAACCCCGAAACGCCGGCCGAGCGCTTCAAGGCCACGGTCTATATCCTGGACACGCGCCTGCGCGCTGACGGCTTGAACGTCACCGTGTTCAAGCAGACCAAGGACATCAATGGCGCCTGGGCCGACACTCCCGTTTCGGACCAGACCGCCGCCGACATCGAAAACGCGATCCTGACGCGCGCGCGTCAGCTTCGACTTTCGAACATCAAGGGCTAAGGCCCGCTCGGGTCCCGGCCCTCGGGCTGGGACCTGATCCATCTCCGATTTTCCGCGCGCCTGGACCGCGAAACCGCTTATGACATCGCGGACGCTCCTGCCGGGCGCGCTTTCCGCCGATCAAGACCTGGTTTCCGATGGCCCGCTACAATCCCAAAGACACCGAGCCCAAGTGGCGTGAAGCCTGGGCGAAGGCCGACGTCTTCAAGACCGGCGAGATCAACGACGGCCGTCCAAAATACTACGTGCTCGAGATGTTCCCATACCCATCGGGTCGCATCCACATGGGCCACGTCCGCAACTACGCCATGGGCGACGTCGTGGCGCGCTACAAGCGCGCCCAGGGCTTCAACGTCCTGCACCCGATGGGCTGGGACGCGTTTGGCATGCCCGCCGAGAACGCGGCCATGGAGCGCGGCGTCCACCCCAAGGGTTGGACCTACGACAACATCGCCGCCATGCGCGAGCAGCTGAAGTCGCTGGGCATCTCGGTCGACTGGTCGCGCGAGTTCGCCACCTGCGACCCGGAATACTATGGCAAGCAGCAGGCTTGGTTCCTGCGTCTGCTGAAGCGCGGCCTGGTCTATCGCAAGGAAGCCTCGGTCAACTGGGACCCGGTCGACATGACCGTGCTGGCCAATGAACAGGTCATCGACGGCAAGGGCTGGCGCTCGGGCGCTACGGTCGAGAAGCGCAAGCTGACCCAGTGGTTCCTGCGCATCACCGACTACGCCGACGCCCTGATCGACGGCCTGAAGACCCTGGACCGCTGGCCCGACAAGGTTCGCCTGATGCAGGAGAACTGGATCGGCCGTTCCAAGGGACTGCGCTTCAAGTTCCAGTTCGACGGCGAAGCGCCCGACGGCATGGCCGAGGGCCTGGAAGTCTACACCACCCGTCCCGACACCCTCTTCGGCGCCAGCTTCGTCGGCATCGCGCCCGAGCACCCGCTGGCCGAACAGTTGGCGGTCGAGAACCCGCAAATCCAGCAGTTCATCGCCGACTGCCGCAAGGGCGGCACCTCGGAAGCCGAGATCGAGAGCGCCGAGAAGCTGGGCTATGACACAGGCCTGCGGGTGCAGCACCCGCTGGATCCGTCGATCACCCTGCCCGTCTGGATCGCGAACTTCATCCTGATGGACTACGGCACCGGCGCGATCTTCGCCTGCCCGGCCCACGACCAGCGCGACCTGGACTTCGCCCGCAAGTACGACCTGCCGGTGCTGCCGGTGGTGCTGCCCAATGGCGAGGACCCGGCGACCTTCGCGGTCGACAAGGAGGCCTATGTCGGCCCCGGCAAGATCTTCAATTCGAAGTTCCTGGACGGGATGGACGTCGAGACCGCGAAGGCCGAAGCCGTGGCGCGCATCGAGGCCGCCAGCCAAGGCCAGGGCGCGACCGTCTATCGCCTGCGCGACTGGGGCGTCTCGCGCCAGCGCTACTGGGGCTGCCCGATCCCAGTGATCCACTGCCAGGCCTGCGGCGTCGTGCCGGTGCCGGAAGACCAACTGCCCGTGGCCCTGCCTGAAGACGTCACCTTCGACAAGCCGGGCAACCCGCTGCTGCGTCACCCGACCTGGCGTCACACCACCTGCCCGTCCTGCGGCGGAGCGGCCGAGCGCGAAACCGACACGCTGGACACCTTCATCGACAGCAGCTGGTACTTCGCGCGCTTCGCCGACACGCAGGCCGCCGAGCCGGTCGGCAAGGACGCCGCCGACCACTGGCTGCCGGTCGACCAGTATATCGGCGGGGTCGAGCACGCGATCCTGCACCTGTTGTACGCCCGCTTCATCACCCGCGCCCTGAAGGACGAGGGTCTGCTGTCGGTCGAAGAGCCCTTCGCCGGCCTGTTCACGCAAGGCATGGTCACCCACGAGGCCTACAAGAACGAGGCCGGCGAATGGGTCGAGCCATCCGACGTGGTCATCACCACCGAGGGCAATACCCGAACCGCAAAGCACGCCAAGACCGGCGCGCCGATCCTCATCGGCGACATCGAAAAGATGTCGAAGTCGAAGAAGAACGTCGTAGCGCCGGAGGACATCTTCGAAGCCTACGGCGTCGACAGCGCCCGCCTGTTCGTGATGTCCGACAGCCCGCCCGAGCGGGACGTTCAATGGACCAATTCAGGCGTCGAGGGCTCCTGGCGCTTTACGCACCGCCTGTGGAACGAGTTCGACAGCCAGCCGGCCGGCGACTTCGCGCACGACGCCAGCGACGAGGCCGCCCTGGCCCTGCGCAAAGCCGCGCACAAGCTGATCGGTTTCGTCACCGACAGCATCGAGGGCTTCCGGTTCAACAGCGGCGTGGCGCGCCTGTACGAGTTCTTGAACGCTCTGAAAGCCGCTCCGGCCGAAGGCGCGTCGGAGGCCGTTCTGGCCGCCCGCGCCGAAGCCCTGCACATCCTGGCGCGTCTGGTCGCCCCGTTCACCCCCCACCTGGCCGAAGAAGCCTGGGCGCGGATCGGCGGCGAAGGCATGGTCGTCAATGCGCCGTGGCCGAAGGCGGATCCCAGCCTGGCCGCCGACGACGAGCGCGTCCTGCCGATCCAGATCAACGGCAAGCGCCGTGGCGAGATCAAGGTCAAGGCCGGCGCGCCGGATGACGAGGTCCAGAAAATCGCTCTGGCGGATCCGGGCGTCCTGGCCCACCTTGAGGGCCTGACGGTCCGCAAGGTGATCGTGGTCAAGGACCGTATCGTCAATATCGTGGCCAACTGAGACCCCAAGCGATGAAACGCACCCTGGCGGCGGCCGTCCTGGCCCTTTCGACGATCGCTCTGTCGGCTTGCGCGGGCTTTACGCCTCTGTATGGCCGTCCTGGCGTCGAGGGCGGGCTATCCAGCATCGAGACCGTCGCTGCTGAGGGACGCGGCGGTTATCTGCTGCGCGAGCAGCTCGACGACGCCCTGGCCCACCGCCCCGGCTCGCCCGCCGCCTACAAGCTCTATTTCTCGGTCAATGAGCAGCGTTTCGCGCGCGGCGTCCGCCTTGATAACGTCGCCAACCGTTACGAACTAAGGATGAGCGTCGACTGGCGTCTGCTGGACGCCAAGAGCGGCTCCGAGGTTCACAAGGGCCTTACGGACGTCTCGGTGACCTACGACTCGGCCGACCAGCCCTACGCCGCGATCGCGGCCCAACAGGATGGTCAGGAGCGCGCCGCCGCAGAAGCCGCACGCAAGATCCAGCTGGACCTCGCCACCTGGCTGGCGGGCAAGAAGCCGGCCTGACCTAGATGATCCTGTCCAAGCGTCCGGACGTCGAGCGCTTCCTCAAGGAGCCGACCCCGGACATCCGGGCCGTGGTGATCTACGGCAAGGACCGGGGCGTGGTGCGTGATCGCGCCAACGCCCTGGCGCGACGTGTGGTCGAGCGCCCGGACGATCCCTTCGACACCGCGCAACTCACCGACAGCGATCTGGATTCCGATCCCGCCAAGCTCGAGGACGAACTGTCGGCCCTGTCGCTGATGGGCGGCCGCAGATTGGTGCGCCTACGGCTCTCTGGCGAGAAGGCTGGTCCTGACAAGCAGGCTGCGGAAGCCTTGATCCGCCATGTCGAAGGCCAGCTCAATCCCGACGCCTTCTTCCTGGTCGAGGCCGGCGCGCTGGGACGGGACTCACAGCTACGCAAGGTCGGCGAGAAGGCCAGCGGCTGCGCGGTCATCCCCTGTTATGAGGACGAGGCCGGGGACCTGGCTCGCCTGACCCGCGACACCCTGGCCAATGACAAGGTCAGCCTGAATAGCGAAGCGTTGGAGCTCTTCGTTTCGCGACTGCCCAAGGAGCGCGGCGTCGCCCGCGCCGAGATCGAACGCCTGGCCCTCTATCTGGGCCCAGGCAGCGGCATCAACGCCACCGCCGCGGATCTGACCGACTTTCTCGGTGTGGAGCCCGAAGCGTCGCTCAGCGACGCTGCGGCGGACGCCTTTGGCGGAAGGCTGGGCGCCGCCCAGCAGGCCCTCCGCCGGGCGGCTGCCGAGGGTGAAGGCGGACCCGCCGCCGTCCGGGCCATGGGGTACTATCTCGGACGCCTTCGTCGCGTCCTGACGCTGCACAAGAACGGCGTTGACCTGCAGGCCGCCGCCAAGGCCGCCGGGGTCTTCTGGAAACAGGAGCGCGAGTTCCTGCGTCAGGCCCGCGCCTGGAACCTGGAGGCCATCTTGGAGATCCAGGGCGAGATCCTGATCGCCGACCGCGCCTGCAAGACCTCTGGCTCGCCCGATCAGCTGATCGCCGAACGCTTGGCCCTGATGATCGCCGGTCGCGCACGCCGGTTGGGTCTGTAGACCCTCAGAACGGTCCGGACGCCAAAAATACGGGACCTTGCGCCGCTGTGGATGCTTTCCAGGAAAGCCTTGTTGCACAACTGCTTGTGGCCAATATCGCCGTAAAGCGACCTGCTCTCACGAAAACGGTGCCTCCCCAAGTACGGAAAGGCGCCGTTTGGTGCGCGACAGAGGCGATTTTGAAAGGGTGATTTTGCACCCGAAAACCGGGCGATCGCACTGATTTGCGTGCGCCTGATCAGACCCCGCGCGTCAGCCGGTTGCAGAGGTCGTCCAGCTGTTCGAGCGTCGCGTAGGTGATCGTCAAGGTCCCGGTCGAACCGCGATGGTCGATCGAGACATCCAGGCCGAGAACCGACGACAGATCCGATTCCAGCGCCTGGGTGTCAGTGTCCTTCACCCGAGGCGGGCGACCGCCCTTGCTTTTGCCTGCGCCAGGATTCGGCGCCTTGCGGGCCAGCGCCTCGGTCTCGCGAACGGACAAGCCGCCCTCGATGATCTGCTTGGCGAGGGCTACCGGATCCGCCGCCGCAGCGATGGCGCGCGCGTGACCGGCTGTCAGCTCGCCGCTGACCAGGTAGGACTGAACCTCATCCGGTAGGGCCAGCAGACGCATGGTGTTGGCCACGTGGCTGCGGCTCTTGCCGATGGTCTGGGCGATATTCTCCTGGGTGCGCTCGAACTTCTCCATCAGCACCTTGTAGGAGAGCGCTTCTTCCAGGACGTTCAGGTCGGCGCGCTGGACGTTCTCGATGATGCCGATCTCCAGCACCGCAAGGTCGTCCAGTTCGCGCACCATGATCGGTACGGTCTTGAGGCCCGCCCGCTGGGCTGCGCGCCAACGACGCTCGCCGGCGACAATCTGGTATTCCCCGGCGGTGTCGGGCGAAGGCCGCACCAGGATCGGCTGGAGCACGCCCTTCTCGCGGATCGAGTTGGACAGGTCCTCGAGGTCTTCCTCGCGGAAGGTCCGGCGGGGCTGGTCGGGATTGCGCTGCAGAATCTCGATGGGCGCTTCACGTGACCCGCCAAGTTGCTCGCCGGGCGCCTGGGCCGGCGCGGCTTCGACCTCGCCCAGCAGGGCCGAAAGCCCTCGCCCCAGACCACGACGCCCTTCGGACATACCGGGCTCTCCCACCACGACGGACTCCATCACTATCTCAGTCAAGCTACGGTTCTTACGGTTAGGGTCAGGCGGCCTTGGCCTGGCGGTCACGTTCGCGGCTGATCACCTCTCGGGCCAGCTTCAGATAGGCCTGGCTGCCGGCGCATTTGAGGTCGTAGAGCAGCACGGGCTTGCCGAACGACGGCGCTTCCGAGACGCGGACATTGCGCGGGATCACTGCGTCATAGACCTTGTCGCCGAAGTGCTCGCGCACATCCTTGGCGACCTGCTCGGACAAGCTGTTGCGGCGATCGTACATGGTCAGCACAACACCTTGGATTTCCAGGCGCGGATTGAGGCTGCCGCGCACCCGTTCGATCGTCCGCATCAGCTGGGTCAGACCCTCCAGGGCGAAGAACTCGCACTGAAGCGGCACGAACACCGCGTCGGCGGCGGTCATGGCGTTGACCGTCAGCACGTTCAGCGAGGGCGGGCAGTCGATCAGCACATAGGTGTAGGGACCGTTGGCGCGGATCGCCTCCAGCGCGTCGCGCAGACGGTAGGACCGGCGCGCGGTCTGACCCAGTTCGATCTCCACCCCCGAGAGGTCGGCGTCGGCCGGTATGACGTCCAGCCCGGGCAGTTCGGTCTTCACGGCGGCATCGACCACAGGCGCCTCGCCCATCAGCACGTCATAGAGCGTGGTGCGTCGCTGGGTGCGACCGAT
>NCDQ01000429.1 GCA_002280275.1 Caulobacter vibrioides
GTCAGCCACTATCCCAGCGAAGCCCCCGGCGGCGAACCCAGAAAGGTGATGACGGTGTCGTTCGAGATCGACGGCCAGGCGGTCACCGCGCTGAACGCCGGTCCGATGTTCAAGCTCAGTGAGGCCTTTTCGTTCGTCATCGACTGCGATGGCCAGGATGAGGTCGACCACTACTGGAACGCCCTGACCGCCGACGGCGGCCAGGAGAGCCAATGCGGATGGCTAAAAGACCGGTTCGGTCTGTCCTGGCAGGTGATCCCCCGCCAGTTCACCGAGATGGCCACCAGCCCGGACCGCGCGGCCGCCGGCCGGGCGTTCCAGGCGATGATGGGGATGCGCAAGATCGACCTCGCCGCCCTGCGCACGGCCTTCGAGGGATAAGACTCGACGGACTAGCGCTCCCCCGCCGGCGCGGCGCGCGCCACAGCCTCATCGATCAAGCCCCGCGCGTCGCGCCAGAACCGCGCGGCGGCGGTCGGGTCAAAGCCGTGCTCCCCCGTAGCGTGGGGCGCGGCCTGGCTCTCACCCCGCGTTGGGGTCGGCGCCCACCCCATGGCCAGCAGGAGCACCAGGAAGCCGGCCAGATAGCCCACGGGCACGAACCAGCCCTGGCGCAACCAGCCGCCCACCGAGCGGACCTCGGGAAACAGGCTGGAGACGGCCACGCCCGCCGACGAGCCGAACCACATCATCGAGCCGCCGAACCCGACCGCGAAGGCCAGGACGCCCCAGTCATAACCGCCCTGCTTCAAGGCCAAGGCGGTCAGCGGAATGTTGTCGAAGACCGACGACAGGAAGCCTAGCCCCAGGGCGCTGGCCCACGAGGCCGGAGGCAGCGACTCGACGGGCATCAGCGACGCCAGGCCGACTAGGCACACCAGGAACGCTGCGCCTCGCCCGGCCTCGCCCATGACCGACCAGTCAGGCCGGCGCAGGATCTGCGTCAGCAGGATCGCGCCCCACAGCCCTAGACCCAGCCAGGGCGCGGCGCCTTGCTGCGCCGGGAAATAGGCGTTGCCGATGAAGTTGGTGGCCAGCAGCGCGGCCAGCAAAAGCAGCACCACCAGCATCCGCAAGCCGTCGACCTTGGGCGCGTTGGCGGCCACATGGGCGATGATCGGTTGATGGCGATGCTGGGCGGCGGAGGCGAACCCCGCCACGATCACGAAGGCGACACCGGCCGCGATGAAGGCTTTCAGCACGACAAGCGGCGAGACGCCGGCGATCCACATCATGGTGGTGGTGGTGTCGCCGATCACGCTACCGGCCCCGCCGGCGTTGGCGCAGGCGACGATCGCCGCCAGGAAGCCCAGGGTCACCCGCCCCGCATAGACCTTGCGGGCGATCACCGCCCCGATCACTGCCGCGGCGATGTTGTCGAGGATGGTCGACATCAGGAAGATGATCAGCAGCAAGGCCGCGCCGCCCAACCAGTTGTCGGGCAACAGACGGGGCATGAAATCGGGAATGCGGCTCAGCTCGAACTGGTTGGCCAGCACGGCGAAGCCTAGAAGAAGCAGCAGCAGGTTGGTGAGGATCACCCACTCGTGGCCAAGGTGCAGGCCAAAGCCGGCCCACCCACTTCCATGCGCGAAACCTGAATAGGCGAGCTTGTAGGCGATGGTCACCCAAAGACCGGTCAACGCGACCATCAGGGTGCGCTTGTGCAGCAGCGCCACCCCGGCCAAGGTCAGACCAAAAATATAGAACTCGACAGGCGTGTTGAGCATCAGCTTTCCCCCAAAAGCTAAGTCAGCAACAGCTAGTTTAAAGAGATGACGAACGCAATATAATCAAATGACAGTCTGATAAGATCACTCGCTTTTGTGGCGAATATAGCCTCGCCTTGTAAGCGAAATTTGAATATCTTGACTGCATTATTATCCCCATGCGGACAAAATTGCGCAGCCTTACCTGGCTAAGCCAGACGCCTAGGATTACGGCTAATTTAGTTGAACGTCGTTCGACGACGACACACGTTGATCACCTGGAGCGTGACGCCGAACGTGGGAACCGGTTTCGGCGCGAGTCAGGCTCTTGATGTTTGACTTAGAGCCTCGCGCGTCAGAACGATTCCGTTTTGACGCGCGAGGCTCTGGGCGCAGCGCAACGAGCACGAGCATGACGATCACACGGCGGGCGGCCGCGTCGCTGATGGCGGGCGCGCTTATCGGACTGACGGCCTGCGGTTCGGCCCAGGCGGCGGACGATCTGCTCATCGCCCCACCCGGCGGCTCGGCGCCGCACGCATCGCGGCGCTGCAAGGCCTCTCTGGCGAACGCCTCAGCGACGAACTGGCCCGGCTGAGTTTCGAGCGCGATAAGGCGGCCGTCCGACTTCGTGCGGAGGCTGAGGCCGCGCGTCTCACCCGACTTGAACTGACCGAGGCCGCCGCCGCCA
>NCDQ01000430.1 GCA_002280275.1 Caulobacter vibrioides
TGCCGGGCACCTCGGGCTTCGTCGGTGAAATCCTGACCATGACCGGCGTCTACAAGGCCTCGACCTGGACGGCGATCGTCTCGGCGACGGGGGTCATCCTGTCGGCCATGTACGCCTTGACCCTCTATCGCCGCGTGATGTTCGGCGAGATCACCAATCCGCAGCTGACCACGATCACCGATCTGGACAAGCGCGAGATCCTGATCTTCGCCCCACTGATCGTGTCGACCCTGGTGCTGGGTGTTTATCCCAATCTCGTGTTCAACCTGACCGCGACGTCTGTCGACGCGCTCGTCGGCGCCTGGCGCGCCGCCGTGGGTGGGTGAGGAGCCAATGACCTTTTCCGCCAACTTCTCGCTCGTGCTGCCTGAGGTCGTTCTCGCGATCGCGGCGCTGGTTCTCCTGGTCGCCGGCGCCTTCCGAGGCAAGGTCGGGGCCATCTTCACGCTGGCGGCCGTCGCGTCGCTGATCGCCGCCGCCGCCACGGCGGTGCTGGGTCCCAAGGGCGTTGCCTTCGGCGGCGTCTACGTCGCTGACGCGGCTGCGACCTACGCCAAGGTGGCGATCTATCTGTCGAGCGCCGTGGCCGTCGTCCTCGGCGACCGCTGGCTGGCTCAGCGCGGCGACCAGAAGTTCGAGTACGCGGTGCTTGTGGTTCTGGGCGCGCTGGGCATGGGCGTTACCGCCTCGGCCGGCGACCTGATCAGCCTGTATGTGGGCGTGGAGCTGCAATCGCTGGCCCTGTACGTCCTGGCGGCCATGCGCCGCGACGACGCCAAGTCGTCGGAAGCGGGCCTGAAGTACTTCGTGCTCGGCGCCCTGTCGTCGGGCCTGCTGCTGTACGGCAGCTCGCTGATCTACGGTTTCACCGGCTCGACCCACTTCAGTCAGATCGCCCTGGCGGCCGCGCACGGCGGCTCGCATGGCGTTGGCCTGCTGTTTGGTCTGGTCTTCGTGATCTGCGGTCTGGCGTTCAAGGTCTCGGCCGCGCCGTTCCACATGTGGACCCCGGACGTCTATGAAGGCGCGCCGACGCCGGTCGTCGGCTTCTTCGCCGCCGCCCCGAAGCTGGCCGCCATGATGATGTTCGCCCGCGTTCTGGGCGACGCCTTCCCGGCCTCCGAGGAACAGTGGCGCCAGATCCTGGTGATCGCGGCCTTGCTGTCGGTGTTCGTCGGCGCCTTCGCGGGTCTGGCGCAGAGCAACCTCAAGCGCCTGTGGGCCTATTCGTCGATCGCCAATGTCGGCTACGCGCTGCTGGGCGTCGCCGCGGGCGGCGAAGTCGGCCTGCAGTCGATGCTGATCTTCATGACGCTCTACATGGTCGACGTCACCGGCTTCTTCGCCTGCCTGCAGGCGCTGAACCGCGACGGCAAGCCGATGGAGACGATCCAGGACATGGCCGGCCTCGTGAAGCAGCGTCCCGGTGTCGCCCTGGCCATGACCGCGTTCTCGCTGTCGGCGCTGGGCCTGCCGCCGTTCTCGGGCTTCTGGGCGAAGTACTTCGTTTTCAAGGCCGCCATGGGTACGGGCGACGTGATGATGCAGTGGGCCGCCGTGATCGGTCTGGTCGGCTCGGTGGTCGCGGCCTTCTATTACCTGCGCCTGATCAAGGCGATGTGGTTCGACGAGGCTGCGGGTTCCGTGGACGCGCCGTCGCCGTCGGCCCGCGCCGTCGGCTTCGCCGCCGCGATCTTCTCGTTCCCGATCGTGCTTGTGGCCCTGGTCTGGCTCGAACCGGCCGCCAAGGCCGCCGCCGCCGCCTTCCGTCACCGTCCCCCCGATCGTCTTTCTCGACGAGATCGACTCCACAAACGCCGAGGCCCGCCGGCGGGCCGAGGCGGGAGAGGGCGGTCCGTTGTGGCTGGTCGGTCTTCGCCAGACGGCTGGGCGGGGTCGTCGGGGGCGCGCCTGGGAGACAGGCGAGGGGAACCTCGCGGCTACGCTGCTCTTCCGCACCGACAAGCCCCCTGGCGAGGCGGCGCAGGTGTCCTTTGTCGCGGCTTTGGCGGTCGCCGATCTGCTGGCGCGTTACGTTCCGATCGACCTGATCAGTCTGAAGTGGCCCAACGACCCGCTGCTGGCCGGATTGAAGGTCAGCGGCATCTTGGTCGAGTCTGGCGCCGCACCGCTCGGCGGCCTCTGGCTTGCGGTCGGCGTCGGCGTGAATCTTAAGCGCAAGCCGATTGACGCCGAGCGCCCGGCCACGTCGATCGCGACGCACCTGGAGGCGCCGCCTACACCGCAGGCGGCCGCCGAGGTCTTGGCGGAAGCGTTCGAGCGCCGGCTCCACACATGGGAAATCTTGGGTTTCCCCGCCATAGCCGACGCTTGGACGGCGCGCGCCCATGGGCTGGGCGAGCCTTGCGTGGCGCGTCTTGGCCATGAGACCGTCGAGGGCATCGCTGAAGCGCTCGACGCCGATGGCGCGCTTCGTCTGCGCCTTGCCGATGGAAGTCTGCGCCGGATCACCGCCGGCGATGTGTTTTTTGGAGGCGCTTGATGCTGCTGGCCATTGAGCAGGGCAACACCAACACCATGTTTGCGATCCACGACGGGGCGTCGTGGGTGGCCCAATGGCGTTCGGCGACCGAAAGCACACGCACGGCCGACGAGTACGTGGTCTGGCTCTCGCAGCTGCTGTCGATGCAAGGGCTGGGCTTTCGGGCGATTGATGCGGTGATCATCTCCAGCGTCGTGCCGCAATCGATCTTCAACCTGCGAAACTTGAGCCGGCGCTACTTCAACGTCGAACCGCTGGTGATCGGCGAGAACGCCAAGCTGGGCATCGACGTCCGCATCGAAAAGCCCTCCGAGGCCGGCGCTGACCGCCTGGTGAACGCGATTGGCGCGGCGATGATCTATCCCGGGCCGCTGGTGGTGATCGACAGTGGCACGGCCACCACGTTCGACATCGTGGCGGCCGACGGCGCCTTCGAAGGGGGCATCATCGCGCCCGGCATCAACCTGTCGATGCAGGCGCTACACGAGGCGGCGGCGAAGCTGCCGCGCATCGCCATCCAGCGGCCCGCAGGTAACAAGATCGTGGGCACCGATACCGTCTCCGCCATGCAATCGGGCGTCTTCTGGGGCTATATTTCCCTGATCGAGGGTCTCGTCTCGCGCATCAAGGCTGAGCGCGGCGAACCTATGACCGTCATCGCCACCGGTGGCGTGGCCTCGCTGTTCGAGGGCGCGACCGACAGCATCGACCACTTCGATTCCGATCTCACGATCCGGGGTCTCCTCGAAATCTACCGCCGAAACACCATCTCCGAGACGTGATGAAAAAGTCCAAGAACGACGAGTTCGTCTTCCTGCCGCTGGGCGGGTCGAACGAGATCGGCATGAACTTCAATCTGTATGGCTTCGGGCCGGCGCATGATCGCAAGTGGATCGTGGTCGACCTGGGGGTGACGTTTGGCGACCAGACGACTCCGGGCGTCGAGATCATCCTGCCCGATCCCACCTATATCGAACCCTACGCCGACGACATTCTGGGCATCGTGCTCACGCATGCGCATGAAGATCACCTGGGCGCTGTGCATTGGCTGTGGCCGCGCCTTAAGGCGCCGGTGTTCGCTACGCCCTTCACGGCCTTCCTGTTGCGCGAAAAGCTGCGGGACGCGGATCTGCTAGGCGAGGTGCCGATCACTGAGGTCCCGTTGGGTGGCAGCTTCAAGCTTGGGCCGTTCGAACTCGAGCTGATCACGCTGACCCACTCGATCCCGGAACCGAATGGCCTGGCGATCAAAACGCCGCTGGGCACTGTGCTGCACACGGGCGACTGGAAGATTGATCCTGAACCGCAACTTGGCGCGCCGACGGACGAGGCGGCGATCCGGCGCCTCGGCGACGAAGGCGTGCTGGCCATGGTGTGCGACAGCACCAATGTCTTCCAGGAAGGCTCCGCCGGTTCCGAGGCTGACGTCCGCACGGCCTTGGGCGACCTGATCAAGAGCCTGAATGGCAAGATCGCCGTGGCCTGTTTCGCCTCCAACGTTGCGCGGATGGACACCGTGATCCGTGCGGCCCAGGCTTGCGGCCGCAAGGTTAGCCTCGCGGGCCGGTCCATGCATCGCATGGCGGCGGCGCGCTCAGTCGGTCTGTTGGAAGGCCTCGAGCCCGTCCTCTATCTTTGTACGGGCAGCCAGGGCGAGGCGCGCGCCGCCCTGTCGCGTATCGCCGACGGCAGCCATCCCCATGTGAAGATGGGCTCGGGCGATCACGTGATCTTCAGCTCGCGGGTGATCCCGGGCAACGAGATCCCGATCCGTAACCTGCAGAACAAGTTAGCTGACCGCGGGGTGCGTCTGCACACCGAGCGCGATACGCCCGGCATCCACGTTTCGGGCCACCCGTGCCGGGATGAGCTGCGCCAGATGTACGCCTGGGTTCGCCCGCATATCGCCGTGCCGACCCACGGCGAGCGTCGCCACCTGATCGAGCACGCGGCCTTGGCCAAGGACCTGCAGGTGCCGCACGCCGTCAGCCCGCGCAACGGCGACATGGTGCTGCTGGCGCCGGGACAACCCGGGATCATCGACGAGGTTCCGGCCGGTCGTCTCTATGTCGACGGCGGCGTGGTCACGCCCGAGAATGGCGAGGCCCTGCGCGAGCGTCGTCACGCCGCCTTTAACGGCGTGCTGGCGGTGTCGATCGTGCTCGACGGTCGCAACAAGATCGTCTCCGGACCCCAGATCCGGGGTATCGGCTTGACGGGCGACGACGAGTACACGCTGGAAGACGCTCTGGACGACCTCTGCGAGGAGGCCGAAGGCGCCTTCAAGAAGTTGGACGGTGACGCCCGCGAGATCGAC
>NCDQ01000041.1 GCA_002280275.1 Caulobacter vibrioides
GCAGGGGGGTGTCGCAGTCCAGCTGCACCAGCTGGCGCGACAGGCGGATCTGGTCGGCGAAGTTGATCAGGGTCTCGCGGCGCTTGGGCTGCTTGATCTCGCCCGCGCGGGCCAAGAGCGTGTCGAGGTCGCCATATTCGGTGATCAGTTGGGCGGCGGTCTTGATGCCGATGCCCGGCGCGCCCGGCACATTGTCGACGCTGTCGCCGCACAGGGCCTGAACGTCGACGACCTTCTCCGGATAGACGCCGAATTTCTCGAACACCTGCTCGCGCTCGATACGCACGCCCTTCATCGGATCGTACATCGAGACGCCGTCGCCGACGAGCTGCATCAGGTCCTTGTCGGACGAGACGATGATCGCCTCGCCCCCGACCTCGCGGGCCTTGCAGGCGTAGGCGGCGATCAGGTCGTCGGCCTCGTAGCCCGGCAGTTCGATGGCCGGCACGCCGAAGGCGCGGGTGGCGTCGCGCACCAGCGGGAACTGCGGGATCAGGTCCTCGGGCGGCGGCGGGCGGTGGGCCTTGTACTGGTCGTAAAGGGCGTTGCGGAACGTCTTTTCCGAGTGGTCCCAGATCACCGCCAGGTGGGTGGGCGCATCACCCTGCATGTCGCGCAGCAGCTTCCACAGCATGTTGCAGAAGCCCTGCACCGCGCCCACGGGCAGGCCGTCGCTCTTGCGCGTCAACGGCGGCAGAGCGTGATAGGCGCGGAACAGATAGGCCGAGCCGTCGACCAGGAAGAGCCGGACGGCCGGGCCGTCCTGGGTCAGTTCGGAAGCGTTCGGAAGCGGGGGCGCGGCGGCGTCGGTCATGGCCGGCAACATAGGCGGCGCGGTGCGCGTCGGGAACCCTTCGGCGGGCGGCGCCCGTAGCGCCCGGCAAGATCGGGGCGATTTGAGCGCGCTGAACGCCCGGCCCTACGGTCAGGCGCGCTCGGGATCGCTGCGCCAGACGCGCCAGCTTTCGACGACCGAGGCCAAGCCCGCCGCGATCACAGCGATCACCAGACCGTGGAAACCCCACGGCAGCGGCGCGAACGGCGTGGCCAGCAGACCGACGACGCCGATCACGGAAAACAGGCGTCCGGCTAGCCTGTTAGACTTGTCCCAGGCCAGGCGGCTGCGCAGCGACCAATAGGTGCGCACGCCCACGACCGGATTAGGCTTGGCCCGTCCCAGAAACGCACCCATGCCCAGGAACAGCAGCGACATTCCGCCCATCAGCAGGCGCAGGAACGGGCCATCACCCGCGCCGCCCCCACCG
This sequence comes from Caulobacter vibrioides, assembly GCA_002280275.1. GTDB lineage: Bacteria > Pseudomonadota > Alphaproteobacteria > Caulobacterales > Caulobacteraceae > Caulobacter > Caulobacter vibrioides_A. The sequence goes on from NCDQ01000041.1 coordinate 1,266, forward strand.
AGTTTGCCGAACGTCACCGCCGTCATCAGCAGGGCGACGAGCGCCGGCGCCGCCAGGCCGATGATACGGCCTAGCCGGTAGGTGAATCGGTCTGCGGCCGGATCGCGGACTTGTCGCTCCATCACCGCACAGAAGATGGAAATAGCGCTCGCCACAACGCCCATGGTCGCGATCGCGATAGCCATCTCCGAGCGGTCGCCCCATCGGTCGACTTGGCCTGCAGCGTTGAAGTGCATTGGCAGAGGCCCCTCTGGCCCAGCGCGCCAGACCATGGCGGCCGCAGCAAGGATTCCCGGCACGGTGACAATCGTGGCCAGGTCCACCAGACCAAAGCCTGCCCCGGTTTCGCGCCCGTCGCTGTTGCTCGTCATGCGTTGTTCTCCTCAGTCTCCGGCGCGGCCAAACCTTCGCCGGTTCCCATCAGGTCCATCATAAAGGCCAGGGCCTCCTCCACCGCCGAGATCACCAGGCGATAGCGAACGGAGGCCCCCTCCTTCTCGGTTTCGACCAGGCCCGCCGCTTTCAGCGCAGAAAGATGCGCGGTGACGGTGGGCCAAGCCATGTCGAAGCGTGAGGCGATGTCGCCGGACGCCAACGGGCCATCACGCAACATGGCGACCATTCGGCGGCGGGCGGGGTGTGACAGCGCCTTGAAGACCTCGTTCATGGCGAAAGTTAGTGAATTAGCTAATTGACTAAGTCAACGGAAATCGACGTTCCTCAGATGCTGACTTGGCGGGGGGCGGAGCGGCGGCCATAAGAGCGCCCGTGTACGTCCCTCCCGAATCCTCAGAGCTCGACCGCGCGCGCGACGTCCTGCGCCGTACGTTTGGCCATGCCGACTTCCGGGGCTTGCAGGCCGGCGTCATCCACGAACTGCTGACCGGCCACAGCGCCATGGCGGTGCTGCCCACCGGCGGCGGCAAGAGCCTGTGCTACCAGATCCCTTCGCTGATCCGGCCGGGCCTGGGCCTCGTCATCTCGCCGCTGATCGCCCTGATGGCCGACCAGGTGCAGGGTCTGCGCCAGGCGGGCGTCGCCGCCGAGCGGCTGGACAGCAACATCTCGTTGGACGAGCGCTCGGACATCTGGCGGCGTATCGACGCTGGCGAGGTGGACCTGCTGTATCTGTCGCCCGAAGGCCTGATGCAGCCCTGGATGCTGGACCGGCTGGCTCGCACACCGCTGGCCCTGATCGCCGTCGACGAGGCCCACTGCGTCAGCCAATGGGGCCACGACTTCCGCCCCGAATACCGGATGCTGGGCCGGCTGGCGGAGCTGTTTCCCGACGTGCCGCGCCTGGCCGTCACCGCCACCGCCGACGCCCGCACCCGCGACGACATCCGCGCCGAGCTGCGCCTGCAGGGCGCGGCCGAGTTCGTCGACAGCTTCGCTCGTCCGGAGCTGGCGCTCAGCGCCGAACGCAAGCGCGGCAAGGGCCACGACCGGGTCGTCGAACTGGTTCTGGAGCGCCCCGGCCGGTCGGGCGTGATCTACGCCGGCTCGCGCGACGGGACCGAAAAGCTGGCCGAACGGCTCAATGCGGAAGGCGTCCCGGCCCTGGCCTATCACGCAGGCCTCGACAAGGCCGTCCGCGCCCGTCGGCTGGAAGACTTCCTCGAGGCCGACGCGGCGGTGATGGTCGCCACCATCGCGTTCGGCATGGGCGTCGACAAGCCCGACGTGCGCTATGTGATCCACGCCGATCCGCCGGCCGCCATTGAGGCCTACTGGCAGGAGGTCGGCCGCGCCGGCCGCGACGGCCAGCCCGCCGAGGGCATCACCCTCTATGGCTCGGCCGACATGGCCTGGGCTGGCCGCCGGATCGAGACCCGCGAGGCGCCCGACGAGGTCAAACAGGTTCAGTCGCGAAAGCTGCGCCAGTTCTACGCCATGCTGGAAGGCGTCACCTGCCGCGCCGCCGCGGTGCGCCGCTATTTCGGCGAAGAGGGCGTGGGCCGCTGCGGGGTCTGCGACATCTGCGTCTCGCCGCCCACCGGGATCGACGCCACGCAGGCGGCCCAGAAGGCGCTGTCGGCCGTCCATCGCCTGGGCGGTCGGCTGGGTCGCGGCCGGGTCATCGAGCACCTGATGGGCAAGACCAAGGACGTCACGCCCCAGGAGGCGCAGCTTCCGACGTTCGGTATCGGCCGCGAGTTCAGCCAGCCGACCTGGCGCGATCTCTTCGACACCCTGATCTTCGAGGGCCTGCTGCGCGAGGATCCCAATGACGGACGGCCGCTGGTCGGCCTGGGCGATGTCGAGGGCGTGCGACAGGTCTATCGCAACGAACGCAAGGTCGCGCTGCGCCAGACGACCGACGCGCCCGACAGCGGCGGGCGCGCAGGCGGCGGAATCCGCAAGCGTCGCGAGGGCCGCGCCCTCACCATCCCGCCCGAGAACCAACTCTTGTTCGAGGCCCTGCGATCCTGGCGCAAGGAGCAGGCCCAACTGCAGCACGTGCCGCCCTATGTGATCTTCCACGACGCCACCCTGGCCGAGATCGCCGCCGCGCGTCCGACCAGCCTCGCGGCGCTGGGCAAGGCCGGCGGCGTCGGCCAAGGCAAGCTCGACCGCTACGGCGAGGGCGTTTTGAAGGTTGTCCGGGAGAACTAATCGGCGCGCTGCGAGTTTCCACCGGGTCAAGCCGAGGAGCCTCCCCATGACCGATATCAGCAGCTTCACCCCGTCCAACATCAGCACCGCCGCGGACAGCGCCGCCAAGACCACCGCCGAAAAGACCAAGCGCGCCAAGGAAGCCGCGCTGGACGCCGTGAAGGCCGCGCGCGAAACCGCGAGCGAAGTCGCGCAACAGACCCGCACCTTCGCGACCGAAAAGGCCCGCGTCGGCGCGGCCTGGACCACCGAGAAGGCCAAGGTGGCCCATCACGTCGCCGAAGATCATCCGATGGGCGTCGCCCTGGGGGCGTTCGCGATCGGCCTGGGCCTGGGCTTCCTGATCTCGCGAAGCCGACACTGAGGCCGGCGCGGGGCCGCGTGTCCGCTCCGCGCCCCATCCCCGACTTCAGAGACTGAGCCGCTCGGCGTTCACGCCCGCCGCCCGCCAGGCGGCGAGGCGTCCGAACGCTAGTGTCAAAGCCTTGCGTCGCGCGGGCGCCAGCGGCGTCAACGGCGCCTCGCGCACCACCGCCCCGCCAAAGCCGTCGGCCACCAACAGCCCGGGCTCTTCCGGCAAAATCCCGTCCGGAAAGTGGGGCGCGACCGCGAAATAGAAGGCGTCGCAGAACGGTGCGTACTCGCCCCATTTCCGGTCGACGCGGAAATCCTCCAGCCCCGACTTCACCTCGACGATCAGCACGTCTCCCTTGGGCCCCAGGGCCATGAGGTCGGCGCGGCGGCCGTTCGGCAGCGTCACCTCCGCCAGGGGCGCATAGCCCAGGTCGACCAGCAGCCGCGCCGCGCCGCGCGTCACGGCCAGCGTGGTTTCGGGGCGAGAGGGCGCCAGCTCGATCATCACGTCCATCGCCGCGATCATGTTCCAGCTTTGTTCGCCGATCAAGTCACTGGGCCGATCGCGCCAAGTCTGGCCTTCATCGCCCCCTCCGCCTAAAGACGGCCCATGTCCGGCGCCCGCGCTCCTCTCCTGCCCTATGCGGCGCTCTTGGCCGCGATCGTCACGCTGTGCGTGGGAACCTCGTTCGCCAAGACCCTGTTCCCGCTAGTCGGCGCCCAGGGCGTCAGCGCCTACCGCGTCGGCTTCTCGGCCCTGATCCTGTTGGCCATCTGGCGTCCCTGGCGTCATCGACTCTCCACCGCGGATCTCCGCACCGTGGCCATGTACGGCGCGGTGATGGGGACGATGAACCTGTGCTTTTACATGTCGATCCGCACCATCCCGCTGGGCCTGGCCATCGCCATCGAGTTCATGGGTCCGCTGGTCCTGGCCGTGGTCCACTCGCGACGCCTGATCCACTTTGCCTGGATCGCCCTGGCGGTTCTGGGCCTTGGCCTGCTGCTGCCGATCAATCCCGGCGCCGAGCCGCTCGACCCGGTCGGGGTCGCCTACGCCTGCGCGGCGGCGGTGATGTGGGCGCTGTATATCATCCTGGGCAAACGGACGGCCCACCTGCACGCGGGACGCTCGGTGGCGCTGGGCATGACCACCGCCGCGCTGATCGTCGCGCCGATCGGAGTCGTCTCGGCCGGCCCGGCCCTGTTCGATCCGAAGATCGCCGCCCTGGGCCTGGTGGTGGCGGTGCTGTCCAGCGCCATCCCCTATTCGCTGGAGATGATCGCCCTGCGTGGCATCCCCAAACGCAGTTTCGGCGTCCTGCTCAGCCTGGAGCCGGCCGTCGGCGCCCTGGCCGGGCTGGCGATCCTGCACGAGCGGTTGGTTCTGACCCAATGGCTGGCGATCGCCGCCATCGTCGCAGCCTCGGCCGGAACGATCCTGACCACGCCCGCCGAGGCGGTCAGCGAGGACGTCCCCTGATCGCTAGGGTCGTCCGCCGCGCGCGACGAACCAGCCGTTACGGAAGCTCAGATCGGCCTTGCCATAGAGAAAGGGCGAGCCATCGGGTTGGGTGAACGCTCCACCGGCGGCGACCAGCACGGCGTGGCCCGCGGCCGTGTCCCACTCCGAGGTCGGCCCGTGACGCGGATAGATGTCGGCCGAACCCTCGGCGATCCGGCACATCTTGATCGAGCTATCCATTGGCGTGCGCAGGTCAAAGCCGTACTCGGCCGCCAGCTCCGTCGCCTTTTCCTCGCGCATCGTATGGCTGATCAGCCCCAGCGCCTGGCCCATCGGCCAGGGACGGACCTGGATCGGCGCTTCGGGCGCGTCCGGCCCGGCGCGCTTGGCCGCGCCGTCGGCCGTGGTGAACCACACCTCGCCCGTCGCCGGGGCGCAGACCGCGCCGGCGGCCGGAACGCCGTGATCGATCAGACCGATGTTCACCGTGAAGTTCGGATCGCCGCGCACGAAGGCCTTGGTGCCGTCGACCGGATCGACCAGGAAAAAGCGCGGCCCGACGGCCTCGGGCGTGCCGAACTCGCTGGCGTCTTCCTCCGAGATCACCGGAATATCGGGATAGAGCGCCGCCAGGCGCTCCAAGATCAGGCGCTCGCCAGCGCGATCGGCCTCGGTCACCGGACTCTCGTCAGCCTTCTGGGCGACGGCCAGTTCGGTGCGCCAGAACGGCAAGATGACCAGGGCGGCCTCTTCGGTGATCTTGGCGAGGGCTCGGCCCCATTCCGCGAGATCCTGAACCGTCCGCTTGTCGTCGCTCATGCCTGCCCCCGGGGGTCGTCGCCGACGAAGACCAGCCGCACCCGCGTGGCGTCGATGGTCTGCTTGCCGGCCTCTTCGAAATTCACCGTCACGCGATGGCCGATCACGGACTGCACCTGACCCAGGCCCCAGTCGGGCTGGCCAGGATGGCGCACCAGGACGCCAGGCTCGAGGAACGGATCGATCACGGTCGCTTCCATAGGGCCTGTCGGCGCGGGATGAAATCCGCGACGGGTCCAACCGGTGCGTTATTTTCTGCGAGCGGTGATAGCGGTGCGTCGCCTGGGCCGGTTTGCGAAAGACTCAAATCACGGCAGAGTTCGCCGCCATGACCGACACCGTCACCGAGACCGCCGCCCCCGCGTCCCCCGAGACCGACGTCCAGGGCCCCGACTTCGCCGCCATGCTGGCCGCGCGCCTGTGTCACGACTTCATCAGTCCGGCCAGCGCCATCGTGTCGGGCCTGGACCTTCTGGAAGACCCCTCGGCCCAGGACATGCGCGACGACGCCATGAACCTGATCGCCTCGTCGGCCCGCAAGCTGGCCGACCTGCTGCAGTTCACCCGCGTGGCCTTTGGCGCGTCGGCCTCGGCCGAGAACTTCGACTCGCGCGAGCTGGAAAAGCTGGCGCAGGGCGTCTTTGCTCACGTCCGTCCGACCCTGGACTGGCAGATCGAGCCTCAGGCGATGAACAAGCCCTCGTCGCGCGCGGTGCTCAACATCGCCCAGATCGCCGCCAGCGCCCTGCCGGCCGGCGGCGTCGCCATCGTCAAGGGCGTGGCCGCCGACGGTCGCTTCTCGATCATCGCCGACGCGGCGGGCCCCCGCGCGCGCCTGCGTCCCGAAGTCCTGGCGGGCCTCAAGGGCGAACCCCTGGCCGAGGGCCTGGGCGGTCCCTGGGTGCAGGCGGCCTATCTGAACGCCCTGGTGCGCGCGGCGGGCGGCCAGATCGCCGTCGAGATCGGCGAGGATCGCGCCTCGCTCGCCGCCTGGGTGCCCGCGTAAACTTTACACGCTCTCATCCGCCCCGATCCGGGTTTAGCAAACCGCTCCTTAACCAGAGGCCGCGCATGGTGGCCGCCTGGAGTGGAGCGCGCCGTGAAGACCTGTCTGGTGGTCGACGACAGCCGGGTGATCCGCAAGGTCGCCCGCCGAGTCCTCGAGGACATCGGCTTCGAGATCGCCGAGGCCGCCGATGGCATGGAGGCCTTGGCGTGGTGTCGCGCGGCCATGCCTGACGCCGTGCTGCTGGACTGGAACATGCCGGTGATGAACGGCATCGACTTCCTGCGCCAACTGCGGACCGAGCCCGGCGGCGCGACGCCCAAGGTCGTGTTCTGCACGGTCGAGAACAGCCCCGACCACATCCGCGCCGCGCTCGACGCCGGCGCGGACGAGTACATCATGAAGCCCTTCGACGGCGATATCATCGAGGCGAAGTTCGCCGAGGTTGGCCTGCTGTGACGCCCGAAGACATGGACCTGTTGGCGGCCTTGGGCCGCGCCCGCGCCGGTGTGCGGGTCGAGACCGAAAAGCCCTATCTGATCGAGAGTCGCCTGGCCCCGTTGGCGCGCCGCGAAGGCTACGACTCGATTGACGCGCTGATCTCGGCGCTACGCACCAAGCGCGAGGACCGTCTGATCTGGGCCGTGGTCGAGGCGCTGTGCCGCAGCGAGACCACCTTCTTCCGCGACCGCGAAACCTTCGCCCAGCTGCGGGATCAGATCCTGCCGGCCCTCTCGCATCGTCGTAGCGAAGCGCCGATCCGGATCTGGAGCGCCGCCTGCGCCACCGGTCAGGAAGTCTATTCGATGGCGATCGCCGCCGCCGAGGCGCCAGGCCTGGCTACCGGCGCGCGGTTCGAGTTCTTTGGGTCGGATCTTTCGGAACGCAGCCTGGAGAAGGCGCAGGCCGGCATCTACACCCAGTTCGAGGTGCAGCGCGGCCTGCCGATCCGGATGCTGATCAAGTACTTCGAGAACCAGGACGACACCTGGGCGATCTCGCCGCGCATCCGCCAGATGGTGCGCTGGAAGCGGATCAACCTGCTCGCAGACCTTTCGGCGATGGGCCGGTTCGACGTGATCCTGCTGCGCAACGTGCTGGGCGGCATGGACGCCTCACTGCGGGGCAAGGTGGCCCGCGCGCTGGCGGGGCTGCTGCCCGACGACGGCGTTCTGGTGTTGGACGCCGAGGACGACGCCTCCGAGATCGACGAACTGCTGACGCCCGCGCCGGGCGGCCGAGGCATCTATCTGCGCGATCCGTCCATCCGCGCGGCCGCCGCATAGGTCTTGCTTGGCGCGCGCTACGAACACGCCGCCCACGGGCGCCCGGGTTAGCGCGGCGACCGCGGGTGAAAGCTTGCACGCGCTTCCATAACGAGAATGGCCCGCCAGCGGACCGGCGGGCCCCAGAGCGTGACGCCGAAATTGAGCACCGGAGTCGGCGCGGGTCACGCTCTAAATCTCTGATTTAGAGCCTTGTTGCCGCGTCAAAACGACTCCGTTTCGACGCGCGAGGCTCTAGTTGTTCTTAACTTCCCGAGCCGTGTCCGTGACGGCCTTGCCGGCCGAGGACACGTCCTTGCCCGCGCCTTCGACCGTGTTGCAGGCCGCGACCGACAGGGACGCGGCGAGGGCGGCGAGGATCACCAGTTTACGCATCATGTTCTCCGCTGTTCGCCTTGGGCCGAGAGCGGCCGGGGCGTCTGAACCATTGCCCTTGCAGAACGCCAGCGGCGAAGCTGGGTTCCGGATCAGACGGCGGCGTGCGGCGCCTGGGGCGTGGGGAAGGTCAGGCGGACCGTCAGGCCGTTCGGTTCGCGGGTTTCGAACGCGACCTTGCCCCGGAGCTGGCGGGCGAAGGCGGTCATCAGGGTGCGCCCGACACCGCCGCCCAGGCTGTCCGCCGCCCCTGGGCCGTCGTCGCTGATCGACAGCTCAGCCTCCTCGCCCCGCACATGGAAGCCGACCACCAGGGTCCCGCCGCCGGGTCCGAAGGCGTGCTTCTGCGCGTTGGTGATGGCCTCGACCGCGAACAGAGCGATCGGCGCCAGGCGATCGGGATCGATGACAAGCGGATCGGCGTGGACCTCGGTCCGCACCAGCCCGCCTGCGCCGCCAAAGCCGCCCATGTCGTTGGCTAACAGCTGAGCGGTCAGTTCTTCCAGGAACGGCCGCAGATCGACCCGCTTCAGATCCGGACCCTGGTAGAGCGCGCGGTAAATCTGAGCTAGGGCGGTGATCCGCTGGCGCGTATCATTCATCGCCGCCTTGGCCGCCGGGTCCGCCAGCGCGCGTTGCTGCATGTTGAGCAGCGAGGTGATGATCTGAAGATTGTTCTTCACCCGGTGATGGATCTCGCGCATCAGCGCGTCCTTCTCGGCCAGGCTGTCCATCAGCGAGGCGTCGCGCGTGACGATCGCGCCCGCCATGGCGTCCAGCGTCGTGGCCAGTTCGCGGATTTCCGGCGGCGCGCGCCCGGCCTGCAGCGGGCGCACGGTGAAGCGGCCCCGCGCATAGATCGCCGCAACCCGTTGCAGATAGACGATCCAGCGGATCACGCCTCGCTCGGCCGCGTACAGCACCGCCGCCAGCGCTAGGAAGAACGCCAGAAGCGGCAGAAGCAGACGCGAGATCGGGTTGATCGACGCCCACGACAGCAGGCCCGGCGACGGCGCCGAGAGGATCACGAACACGTCGTCGTCGACCAGCGGCGCGGCGGCGTAGTTGCGATGGCGGCCCTCCAGGTCCTTGCCGCTCCACAGCACGGACTTTTCACGCGCCGCCACTTCTCGCCAGCCCAGGTTTGGCGCGCCGAACGCCTTGGGGCTGGTGGCGACGAACACGCGACCTTTGGAGTCGGCCAGGGCCACCTCCGCGCCGTCCGGCATGAACCGGTTGGTCGTCTGGAGCTTCAGTTCCCGCAAAGTCAGTACGGCCGCCATCGCGCCGTCGAAGCGCTCGGGGGTTCCTGCGCGGACGGCGGCCAGCACCGCTGGTTCGTCGGCATAGACCGCGCCTGGCGCGGAGGCGACGACCATGTCTTGACTGGCCCGCAACGCCTGAAACCAGGCGCGGGCGCCGCGCTGGGCGTCGTTGGGCGTCGTCGCCGCGGCGCAGGCCACCCGGCCGCGCGCGTCGAACCGGATCAGATTGGCGTAGCCTGGCAGCCGGGCGCGCACGTCGGCCAGACGCTGGGCGCACTCCAGGCCCACCGAGCCCGGACCCAAGGTCTGGAGAAGGACGCCCGCGGCCTCGATACGGGCGCGGGCGATCGTCGCGCTGTGCCCGGCGGCCAGCTCAAGGCTCTGACGACGCGCGTCGGCTTCCGCGCGGAAGGCGAAGATCGACTGCAGGCCGCCCAGGACCAGCACGGGCAGCAGCGCCACAAAGAGCGCGACGGCCAATCGGACACGGATGGAGGTGACGGCCCGCCCGGCGCGGCCGGTGAAGGCGTTCACCGCAAAGAGCTCAGTCGCTCCGCGTCGGCCAGGATCGCCCGCATCGCATCCCCCGCCGCCGCCCCGTCGCGGTCATAGGCGCCGGTCTCGAGGATGGCCTGCAAGGCCCGGCGCGCGCGGCTGACCCGGCTCTTCACCGTACCGACGGCGCAGTTACAGATCTCGGCCGCCTCCTCGTAGGCGAAGCCGCCGGCCCCGACCAGGATCAGCGCTTCGCGTTGTTCGGCGGGCAGCATCGACAGGCCCAGGCGCAACTCGTCCAGCGCGACTGGCGCTTCGGGGTCGTCGACCGCCACTAGGGTGCGTTCGGCCGCTTCCTGGTCGAGCTGGCTCTGGTCATGAAGGTCCAGGCCTTCATGTTGGTGCCCAGCTGAAAGCTGGCGCGCGCGTCCCACGCCTTCATCATGGCGTCCTGCGCCAGATCGTCGGCGGCGGTGGGGTCGCCGGTCAGGGTCCGGGCGAAGGCGCGCAGATGCGGGATCAGCGTGACCAGTTCACGTTTGAAGGTGTTGTCACGGACAGGGTCCGATGGCGAGCGTCCAACCTGTTCCTCGGCCATGCTCACTCGCCCCCCGCTGGAGGCTCGGCCTTGCGGAGGATGGCAAGAAACTCGTCGGGAACCGGCTCGTTGACAACCTCGTCGAACATCTGCCGCAGCTTGACCCCGATCGCCTGCTGACGCAGGCGCGCTTCATCCAGCGCCGCGGCGCTCTTGCGTTTGTCTTCCATGGGTACGTGTTCGATCATGTCCTCGACGCCGAAGTTCATCGGCGCCCGCCCCCTTTGGCCGAATGTCTTTCCGCCAGACGACAACGTGGTTTTCCGTACCCGGTTCCATCAGCTTGGGCATAAGATGGCAAAATTCCGCTCCGGGCGGAACCGCCGAGTTGAGCGGGCGTTATCGACCTTCGACGGAACGGCGTAGCTTCGCCGTTCGTTAGTAGATTTTCGAAGACACCGAATCGGGAGGGGTCATGAGTCTTCTTGCTCGTCTGGCGCCGCATTTGCCTTACATCCGCCGCTACGCTCGCGCCCTGACGGGCGACCAGTCGACCGGCGACCACTATGTCCGTGTGGCGCTGGAGGCCCTGGCGGCGGGCGAGCTTGCGCTGGACGCGAACCTGTCGCCGCGCGTGGCGCTGTATCGGGTGTTCCACGCCATCTGGCTGAGCTCCGGCGCGCAGCTGGAGGCGCGTCGCGACGAGGCCTCACACACCGGCGATGACGCCGCCCAGCGCCTGATGCGCATCGCGCCCCGCTCGCGCCAGGCGTTCCTGCTGACGGCCCTGGAAGGGTTTACGCCCACCGAAGCCGCCCAGATCCTGGACTGCGACTTCGGCGAGGTTGAGCGGCTGATCGGCGACGCCCAGGCCGAGATCGACGCCGAACTGGCGACTGAGGTCCTGATCATCGAGGACGAGCCCGTCATCGCCGCCGACATCGAGGCCCTGGTCCGCGAGCTTGGCCATGAAGTCACCGACATCGCCGCCACGCGCGGCGAGGCCGTCGAGGCCGTCGCACGTCGCACGCCCGGCCTCGTCCTGGCCGACATCCAGCTGGCCGACGGCTCGTCGGGCATAGATGCGGTCAAGGACATCCTGGGCCGCATGGACGTGCCGGTGATCTTCATCACCGCCTTCCCCGAGCGCCTGCTGACCGGCGAGCGTCCGGAACCGACCTTCCTGATCACCAAGCCGTTCCAACCAGAAACGGTGAAGGCCGCCATCGGTCAGGCGCTGTTCTTCCACCCGCGCCGCACCGCCAAGGCGGCCTGAGGGGTTTAGACGCCTGACGACATGAAACGGCCTCCCGCAGGGGAGGCCGTTTTGCGTTGGATCTATCCGCGTTGAGTGTGGGCGCTAAAGCGGATGGAAATCCTCGTCCTTCGACAAGCTCAGGATGAGGATTTCGGGCGCGGCGCCGGATCAGGCCTCACCCTGAGCCTGTCGAAGGGCGAGGGCGGCCGCTCCGAGCCGATCAAACACCCTAACGTCAGAATTGCCTTTTCACGGGCCGGCACCGATCAGCGCGGAGGCTGCTGGGTCGGCCGCAGCATGCCGACATCATAGCCCAGCGCTTTGGCCCGGGCGGTCAGCGCCGTCCGCTCGGAGTCGGTCGGCGGCTGACGCGACAGCAGCCACAGATAGCGCCCCGAGCCTTCGCCGACGATCGCCCAGCTGTAGTCGTCCGCGCGATCCATGATCCAGTAGTCGCCAAAGAACGGGCCGAAGAAGCTGACCTTCAGCTTGGCGTTGGTCGTGGTGTCGACGACCTTGGCCTTGCCTTCAGCGGTCCGGATGGGACCGTCGACCGCGCCGTCCCGGCAGGTGTTGAGCACACCGATCAAGCCGTCAGGGCGCATGGAATACTCGGCCGTGACGCCTTCGCAGCCCTTCTGGAACCGCATGTCGTAGCGCGCCACCTCGTACCACTTGCCCAGATAGCGATCGACCTCGACCGACTTGGCGGGCTGCGGCGGGTTGGGATTGCCGACCGGACCCGACGCGCAGGCGCCAAGGGTCGCGGTCAGCGTCAGGACGAAAGGCAGGGCAAGCAGCGACTTGCGCATGGAACCTCCGGAGAACAACGCCTGGGATACGCGCGGGATGGTCCGGCGGATGTCGGCGACGCGCCAAAACGACAACCGCCCCGCCGGGGTTCCGGCGGGGCGGGGCGACGTCGCAGGAAGGTGGGATCCCTACTCGGCCGCGATGCTGACCGCCGACACCGGCCGGTCCTTGAAGTTGATGGCTTGGAGATAGCGGATGCCCTCCTCGGCGATATCGTCGCCGACCATGCGCTCGCCTTCGTCCTTCAGTTCCGCCAGGTCCACGTACATGGCGTAGAAGGCCTTGGTGCGGTCGGTGATGATGCCGGCGTTCAGCAGCGTCTTCACCAGCACCCGGAAGATGTTGGTCTGTTCCTTCATGTTCTCCCGACGCACGTCGTCGGTCATGATCTTCCCGTACTCCTCGACCACCTTGTCGGGATCCAGGCCAAACTCACGGTAGAGATCCAGCTGCTGGTGCGGCGAAACCAGGTTGAACAGCAGGGTCTGGAAGCAGTGCGCCGCCCAGTCCTCGATGATCGCATGCTCCTCGGGCGAGAGCTTGGGCACGGTGCGGTCGGCCCAGATCTTCCCGAACTTGTGGTGGAAGGCCTCGTCGGTCATCACCAGCTGCAGCAGCTTCTTGCCGACCGGATCATTGATGTTGTTGTAGAAGGTGGCGAAGGCGCCCATGGCCAGACCTTCGACCAGCATCTGCATGCCGATGATCTTCTTGTAGACCTCGGGCGAGCCGATGATCTCGACCAGCAGGGTCTTCAGGGCCGGACCGCACTCGACCGGCTTGCCCCAGCGGGCCTTGATGTACTTGGCGAAGGCCGTGACGTGGCGGGCCTCTTCGCGGGTCTGGTTGGCGGCGTACTCCTGGGCGCCCTGGTCCTTGAGGACGTGGCACAGGCTGGCCGACAGGTTCAGCGCGCCTTGCTCGCCGTGCAGGATCGACGAGAAGTTCCGCAGCACCGACTGGTTGATGAACCGCGTGCGGACCTTCGGGTCCGACAGGTGGTTGGAGACGTAGTCCGTCGACAGGGCGATGACCATTTCCTCGGGAACCAGCGGCTGGTTCTCCATGTCGAACGGCTCGTCGAAATCGATATAGGCCTTGTCCAGCGGATCCCAGAAGTGGTCGTGGGTCGCGGAGATGATCTTGTCGAACGCGGTCGAGCGGTTGTTGTACCGGTCAAGTTCGAGCATCGACTCGAAATCGTCCGGCGCCACCGCATCATACATGGCGTCCTTGGTGATGTTCTTGTCCGTCATGGCGGCGCTCCCTAACTCGGCCGATCGACTGGGATGTGGGCTCGCCGAGGTCCGTCTTGCGCGGGCCTTCGGCTATCTAAACAGTGTCAACTCAAGACTTGATCGCGGTCAAATGAAAAATGACGCTGCCGTCAGGTTCGCGTCGCAGGAGTATAGGGAGGGATGATGAACGTCTTCGTTCTGACGGGCGCTGGCGTCTCGGCCGAGAGCGGCCTGGGCACCTTTCGCGACAAGGACGGCGTCTGGACCAAGTACGACCTTAACGAGGTCGCCACCCCGCAGGGCTTCGCGCGCAATCCGTCCCTGGTGCGGGATTTCTACAACGCCCGCCGCGCCAACCTCGCCGGCGCAAAGCCCAATGCGGCGCACGAGGCTCTGGCGCGGCTGGAGGCGGGTCTAGCGGCGCGCGGCGGCGAGCTCTTCCTCTGCACCCAGAACGTCGACGACCTGCACGAGAAGGCCGGCTGCCGACGGGTGATCCACATGCACGGCGAGCTGGCCGTCACCCGCTGTCATCATTGTGAGGCGACCTGGCCAGACCTCGGTCCGCTGTCGCCCGATACGGTCTGCGCCGCCTGCGGGCGAGACGGCGGGGCGCGGCCGCATGTGGTCTGGTTCGGCGAAATTCCGCTCTTCATGGACACCATCGAGGACGCGCTGTCCGCTGCCGATCTCTTCGTGTCGATCGGCACCTCGGGCTCGGTCTATCCGGCCGCCGGCTTCGTGGCCGAGGCGCGAGGCCGGCCGCGCCACGCCCCATTCGCACCAGCCCAGAGGCCGGGGCGTCTTGGGCATGTAGCGCTGCTCGACCTCGTCCAGAGCGAAGCCCGCAGCCTCCACCGCGCGCGCGACCGGACGCGTCAGGTGGCACCCGCCGGCCATCCGCTTCCACAACGGTTCGAGGCGACGTTGCCAGCGCGAGACCTCGGCGTCGGGCGACAGGCCGTGCTCGCAGAACAGGAAGCGACCGTCAGGCCGCAGCACGCGGCGGGCCTCGGCCAGCACCGCCGTCGGCGATCGCACCGAGCACAGGGTGAAGGTGCACAGCACGGTGTCGAAGCTGGCGTCGGCGAAGGGCAGGCGCTCGGCCTCGCCGGCCTGGATGTCGACGACCAGGCCGTCTGGACGCGGCGCCTGCTCGGCGATCGCCCGCAACTCGGGCGAGGGATCGACGCCGGTGACGCGCTTGGCCTTGGCCGGGTCGTAATAGGCGAGGTTCAGACCACCGCCGATCCCCAGTTCCAGCACCTCGCCCTCCGCGCGCGGGGCAACGCGCCGTCGCTGGGCCTGGATCGCCGGCGCGCCGCACGCGCAGCACAGCAGCTTCGGCAGGATGTTTCGCTCGTACCAGCTGGCCATTTTTGGATCTCCCCGCATCAGGAGAGCGGCCGGACGCGCCGAAGGTCAAGCCACGTCGGCGATCAGGCGCGCCCTTCCAGCGCCGCCAGCACGGCCGGCTGCAGACGCGCCAGCTCGGCCAGCCGCTCGACCAGCGCCTCGCGGCTGTCCAGGGCCAGGCCGTCGCGCAGACGGGCCATCCGGTCCTTGACCTTGGCCAGATCAGCGGCGTTGGCGGCGCT
Organism: Caulobacter vibrioides; assembly: GCA_002280275.1. GTDB lineage: Bacteria > Pseudomonadota > Alphaproteobacteria > Caulobacterales > Caulobacteraceae > Caulobacter > Caulobacter vibrioides_A. The sequence goes on from NCDQ01000041.1 coordinate 16,392, forward strand.
GACCACGGCCGCCTGGTGCTTGCAGGCGCCGAACTTCTCAAAGCCGGGGCAAGTGCAGGTCCCCTCCCCCGCCGGCGCCCACAGCTGCACGACATAGAGGTCGCCGACGCTGCCGGTGACGTGAGCCGTGACCTTGTCGTCCTCGATCGAAACGAGGTCGACCGCGCCCGCCTCGGCCATGGCCACGCCGGTGTCGAACCAGCGCTCGTCCATGCGCTCGCGCCAGGCCTCAGTGTCGAAGAAGCTCATGCCTCGTCCTCGATGCGGTGGATGTCGTCGTCCGACAGGCCAAAATGATGGCCGATCTCGTGGATCAGCACATGGGTGATCAGGTCGCCCAGGCTGACGTCGCCGCGTTCGGCCCATTCGTCCAGGATCGGACGGCGATAGAGAAAGACCCGCGACGGCTCCCCCCCGAAGTCCAGCACCGACCGGCTGGCGAGGTCGACGCCCTGATAGAGGCCGGTCAGCTCGAAAGCGTCCTCGATGCCGAGACTGTCCAGAACCTCTTCGCTCGGAAAGTCGTCGACCCGGGTCACCACCTCGCCGGCGAGGTGGCGGAATTCTGCGGGCAGGTCGTCGAAGGCCTGCTTGGCCAGGACGGCGAAATCGTCGAGCGAGGGGGCGAGGCGATCGGACCAGGTCATCAGGTTCACATAGAGCGATTGGCGAAGATCGCCATAGCCCACCGCCGATCTTGGCGGCGAACGCAGAAAACGCGACGGACGGCCACACCCGAGCTTGATCGCCCTCTGGTCACGGCCCGACTAATCTGGGATTCTGATTCGAAGACCCGCTGGGGTAGCGCGCGCCTGATGACTTCGTATGACCTGATCCTCGCGGCGGCGGCCGGCGCGGTGTGTCTCGCCATTTCCGTCGCCCTGTGGTCCCACGGGCAGCGACGGAACCTGGAGGCGCGCATCGCCGCGCTCAAGACGCGCCTGATCCAGCAAGGCGGCGCTGACGACGCGCCGGCTTGGCTGGACGCCTTCGACACCGCCGTGATCGCCGTCGAGGGCGGCCGCGCCAGCCTGGTCGCCGGCGGCGAGGGGCTGACGGCCTGCGCCAAGGCGCTGGGATCCGCCGCCGAGGTGGCGGCCGTGATCGCCGCGCTCAGCGAAGCCGATCCAAGCTGCGCCCAGAAGCTGGCCGCCCTGTTCGAGCGCGGCGAGCCCTGCGTGTTCGAAGCGCGTGGCCCCCATGGCCTCGTCTCGGTCGAAGGCCGCGCGGCGGGCGCGCTGGCCTGGCTGCGTCTGGCGCCGATCGACCGGGCTGACTCGGGCCTGCCCACCGCCGCCCGCTTCGCCGCCTTCGTCGACAGCGTGGTCGAACCCTGCTGGATCGCCGGGGCCGATGGTCAGGCCGTTTGGGGCAACGCCGCCTTCGTCCGCGCCGTGGGCGCGGCCTCCGCCCAGGCTCCGGCCCTGGCGGGCAAGAGCTTTGATCGCGGCGCCGACGCCGTGGTGGTCGAGGCCGCCGACAAGGGCGAACGTCGCGAAGCGCTGCGCTGGATCAATCTGGACGGCCGTCGCCGGGCGTTCCGCCTGTCGGCTCAGCCGCTGGACGGCGGCGGGGTAGGCGTGTTCTGCGCCGACGTGACCGAAATCGAGGACGTCCGCGACGCGTTCAAGAAGCACGTCGAGGCGCACGACGAGACCCTGAACCACATCGCCGAGGCCGTGGCGATCTTCAGCCAGACGCGCCGCCTGTCGTACCACAACACCGCCTTCGCCGAGCTGTGGGGCCTGGAGCCGGCGTGGCTGGCCGACCGGCCGACCCACGGCGAGGTGCTGGACCGCCTGCGCCAGCGCCGCCGCCTGCCCGAGACCATCGACTACGCCGGCTGGAAGGCCGCCGAACTGGCCCGCTACGAACACCTCGGCCCGCAGGCCGACGACCTGTGGGACCTGCCCGACGGCCGCACCCTGAAGGTCGTCCGCCAGCCGCACCCGCTGGGCGGCATGCTGCTGATCTATTCGGACATCACCGGCGAACTGCGCCTGAAGGCCCAGTACAACGCCCTGATCCAGGTGCAGCAGGCCACGCTCGACAAGCTGAACGACGCGGTCGCCGTGTTCGGCTCGGACGGCCGCCTGCGGCTTCACAACGAGGCCTTCGAGACGTTCTGGAACGTCACCCCCCACGCGCTGGAGGCCGCCGGCGACTTCGAGGGCGTGGTCGAGCTGTGCGTGCCGCGCCTGCACGACCTGTCGTTCTGGCGCGAGCTGAAGGGCCGGGTCGCCGATCCGGATCCGCAGATGCGCGCCCCGACCTCGGGCGAGGTGCGCACCTCCGACAGCCGCATCGTGCTGTACCAGAGCCGGCCGCTGCCGGACGGCGCGACCCTGATCGCCTTCGCCGACGTCACCGACACCCGCGACCTGCAAAGCGCCCTGGCCGATCGCTCTGCGGCTCTGGCCGAGGCCGAGCGCCTCAAGCGCGACTTCGTCGGCAACGTCTCGTACGAGCTGCGCACGCCGCTGACGACCATCATCGGCTATTCGGAGCTGCTGGAGCGGGCTGACGGCATCTCCGAACGCGGGCGCAACCACGTGGCCGCCGTCCGCACCGCCGCCACCCAGCTGGCGCGCTCGATCGACGACGTCTTGGACATGGCCCAGATCGACGCCGGCGAAATGGCGCTGGAGATCGAGGACATCCGCGTGTCCGACCTCTTGCTGAACGCCCAGGAGCGCGCCCTGAAGGACGCCCAGCTGGGCGCAGTGACCCTGGCCGTCGAATGTGACGAGGACGTCGGCCTGATCCGCGGCGACGGCAAGCGCCTGGCCCAGACCCTGGATCATCTGGTCGAGAACGCCCTGCGCCAGACCCCGCCCGGCGGCCGCGTCACCCTGTCGGCCCGCCGGGCGCTGGGCGAGGTGCGGCTGGACGTGTCCGACACCGGCCGGGGCGTTCCGTTCCACGTTCAGGCCCACATCTTCGACCGCTTTGTCGGCCGCGATCGCGGCGGGCCGGGCCTGGGCCTGGCGCTGGTCAAGGCGCTGGTCGAGCTGCATGGCGGCTGGGTGGCGCTGGAGAGCGAGCCAGGCAATGGCTCGACCTTCACCTGCCACCTGCCCGAGACCCAACAACCCGGGGCGATGCAGCCCGAACTGGGCTTCTAGAGCATTTTTCGAGCGAAGTGGTTCCGGTTCGCGTGAAGAAAAATGCGCCAAAACAAAAGATTAGAGCTCGCGGCCTGACGCAGTCGCCGCGCATCCCTGTGCCTCCGAAGGGCTTTACGCCGCGCATCGGCGCCGCTAGAAGCGCTGCCGATGTCCTTCGCCACGATGAAAACTATTACCCGCAAAACGACCCACCTCGGTGGGGCGGCGGGCGTGCGCGCGATCTAAGCGGCATCCTCGAACCAGCCCCGCCGATGCGCGGGGCGGCTCTCACCTTCAGAGACCACAAGCTCCCCGCGCTCCAGACCTTTTCGGAGACGCAACACCATGAGCTTCAAGTTTTCCCGATCCCATCCGCCCCATGTCGGCGTCGTCGGCGCCACCGGCCTGGTCGGCGGCATGATGCGCGAGCTGCTGGTCGAGCGCGACTTCCCGGTCGCGTCCTTGCGCCTGTTCGCCTCGGCCCGTTCGGCCGGCGGCAAGATCGATTTCAACGGCCAGCAGATCGTGGTCGAAGACGCCGCTGCCGCCGACTTTTCGGGTCTGGACATCGTGTTCTTCTCGGCCGGCGGCTCGACCTCGCGCGCGCTGGCCCCCAAGGCCGCCGCCGCCGGGGCCGTGGTGATCGACAACAGCTCGGCCTGGCGCTCGGACCCGGACGTCCCGCTGGTGGTGGCCGAGGTCAATCCGCACGCCCTGAACGAGATTCCCAAGGGCATCGTCGCCAACCCCAACTGCACCACCATGGCCGCCATGCCGGTGCTCAAGCCCCTGCACGACAAGGCGGGTCTGAAGCGCCTGACCGTCAGCACCTACCAGGCCGCCTCGGGCGGCGGCATGGAGGGCATCGAAGTCTTGTCCGAGCAGCTGCGCGCCGGCGCGGCCGGGGATCTCGACGGCCTCGCCCGCTCGCCAGACGCCGCGCCCCTGCCCGCCCCGCGCAAGTGGGCCGTGCCGCTGGCCTATAACGTCGTGCCGCTGAACTATGTGCTGGGCGAGGACGGCTACACCGAAGAAGAGCTGAAGCTACGCGACGAGAGCCGCAAGATCCTCGAGATCCCCGGCCTGCCGGTCAGCGGCACCTGCGTGCGCGTGCCGGTCTTCACCGGCCACGCCCTGTCGATCAACGCCGAGTTCGACAGCCCGGTCTCGGTGGCCGAGGCGCTTGAGCTGCTGAGCGCCGCCCCCGGCGTGGTCATCGACGACGTCCCCAACGCGCTGGCCGCCACCGGCCAGGACCCGGTCTTCGTCGGTCGCGTGCGTCCCGATCCGACCGTGCCGCACGGCCTGGCGCTGTTCGTGGTCGGCGACAACCTGCGTAAGGGCGCGGCCCTCAACGCGGTGCAGATCGCCGAGGTGATGCTGGGGGCCTAAAGGCCAAAGCGCCCCCTTCGTCTCGCCGTTTCACGTCGATTCCGCCCGCTCCACGGGTAGGGATCGGCCGCCTCCTCCGCCGCGAGCGGGAGAAGCGACCATAAGGGACAGAAGGGGGCGTTGCGGCCTTGGGATTGCCCTGCGGACGCTGTAATCCCCCGCCATGATTACCGACCCGTTCTTCTATCTCGTGGCCATTCCCGCCGTGTTCTTGCTGGGCCTGACCAAGGGCGGGTTTGCGGGGATCGGGGTGGTGGCGGTGCCGATGATGACCCTGGCGGTGTCGCCGGTCATGGCCGCCTCGATCATCCTGCCCATCCTGCTGGTTCAGGACGTCGTCAGCGTGTGGTCGTTCCGGAAGACCTGGGACAAGGCGATCCTCGTGCTGATGCTGCCGGCTGCGGCGGTCGGCATCGTCCTGGGCTGGGCGCTGGCCGCTTTGGTCGACGAGTCGGCCGTCCGTCTGGCGGTGGGGGCGATCTCGGTCGTCTTCGCCTTGCAGCGCCTGTGGGCCGAGCGCGCGCTCAAGGCGGCGGATGAGATCGAGGCTGGTCCGGCGCGCCCGTGGTTCGGGGTCCTGTGCGGGGCGACCGCAGGTTTCACCAGCCAGATCGCCCACGCCGGCGGCCCGCCGTTCCAGATCTACGCCCTGCCGCGCGGCCTGCCGCGCGATGTCTTCATCGGCACCAGCGCGATCTTCTTTGGCGTCGTCAACTGGATGAAGGTCCCGGCCTATCTGGCGCTGGGCCAGTTGACGCCCCAGGCGCTGGCCACGGCCGGCGTGTTGCTGCCGCTGGCCATCGCCTCGACCTGGGCCGGCGTTTGGCTGGTGCGGCGGGTGCCCGCCGAAGGCTTCTACAAGCTGATCTATGTGCTGCTGGTGCTGGTCGGCGGCAAGCTGATGTTCGACGGCGCCCGCGGCCTTCTAGCCTAAGAGCGTTTTTCCGCGCGATCGTGTCGCCTCGGCCCTTTCGCGGCCATGATGATCGACGTTTATATGTCGCGGAACGAACTTATGCTTCGCGCGTACTGCACGCCATCAGGGCCGGGCCATGACTGAACTCACCACCACCGCCAATACGAGCGAGATCATGGTCGCCAAGCCGGGCCGGCACTATCCGACCCCGGCGGCCAAGTGCGCCGACCTGGTGGTGCACCTGGCGGGCCTGGCCTGCGCGCTGATGGGCGGCGGCATCCTGCTGGGCCTGGCGTTCGGTCTCGGTAATCTCGGCCAGGTCGCGGCGGTCAGCATCTACACCGTGGGCCTGATCTTGATGCTGTCGCTGTCGACGGCCTACAACTTCGCCAAGGCCCGCTGGCGCCCGCTGCTGCGCCGCTTCGACCACGCTGGCATCTTCGTAATGATCGCCGCGTCCTACACCCCCTTCACCACCCAGAACCTGCACGGCTGGTGGGCGATCGGCATGACCACGGCGGTCTGGACCGTGGCCGGCGTCGGCGTGCTGGCCAAGCTGTTCCTGCCGGGCCTGGACAAGCGCTTCTGGGTGGGTCTGTACCTGGCCCTGGGCTGGCTGGTCCTGGTGGCCATCAAGCCGATGATCGAAGGCCTGTCCTGGCCGGCCCTGCTGCTGCTGGCGATCGGCGGCATCGTCTATTCGACCGGAACGATCTTCTACCTGATGCGACGCCTGAAGTTCCGCCGCGCCATCTGGCACGGCCACGTCATCGGCGGCGCCGGCCTGCACTATGCGGCCGTTCTGGTGGGCGTGGTCCTGGCCGGCGCGCACTGATCGGGAGAACCTTCGCGTGGACAAGGACCCGGCCGGCAGTTTCAGCCTGCAAGGCTTCTTCCGGGACTGGAAGTCCAACGACCCGCTGCGCGGCAAACGCTTGCCCACGCCACCGTCCGATCGTCAGGTGGAAGCGGTGGGCTTCCCCAGGGTGCGGTTGACCGTCGACCAGGCCGACGACGCGCTGCGGCAGGCCGCCGATCGTCTGGCGCCGATGCGCTCCCTCTTGGGCCGTGACGAATTCAATATCCTGGCCCTGTCCGGCGGCGCGGCCGGCGGCGCCTATGGGGCGGGCGTGCTGGCGGGCCTGACCAAGGCGGGCCGCAGGCCCGACTTCGCCATCGTCACCGGCGTCAGCACCGGCGCCCTGATCGCCCCGCTGGCCTTCCTTGGTTCGGCCTGGGACGAGCGCCTGACCGACGCCTATACCGGCGGCCACGCCGCCGAGCTCTTGAGCCTGCGCCGCCTGGCGCCCGCGCTGGGCCCCAGCCTGTTCAAGGGCGAGTCGCTGGACGTTCTGGTCGAGACCTTCGTCGACCAGGAGATGGTCGAGGCCATCGCCGTCGAGCACGCCAAAGGGCGTCGCCTGTTGATCGCAACCACCAATCTCGACAGCCAGCGCGCGGTCGTCTGGGACCTGGGCGAGATTGCGGTGAAGGGCGGGCCTGAGGCGCTGAAACTGGTCCGGTCGCTCCTGGTCGCCTCCTCCTCCGTGCCCGGCATCTTTCCGCCCAAGCTGATCGAGGTCGAGGTCGACGGTCAGGTCTTTCAGGAGATGCACGTGGATGGGGGCGTGGCTGCGCCGCTGTTCCTGATGCCCGACGCCCTGCTGCACTGGCGCAATCTGGGCACGCGCCTGCGCCGTGGTCGCGTGCACGTGATCGTCAATACCGTGCTCGATCCCTCGACCCAGTCGACGCCGCCGGGCGTGGCCTCGATCATGGCGCGCAGCTTCGAGACCATGCTGCGGTTCTCGTATCGGCAGGCCTTGAGTCTGGCGGCAGGCTTTTGCGCGCGCCACAACCTGCCGCTCAGCGTGGCCTCGATCCCCAACACCTTCGAGGGCATGAACCTTCTGAAGTTCGAAACCGGCCTGATGCGCAGCATTTATGACGCCGGCTTCGAGCAGGCGGCGGCCGGCGCGGTCTGGTCCAACGCGGTGGAGGAACAGAGCCTTTGGCGCGGCCTGTTCAGAAAGCAGGTCCCGCAGGCGGTTTCGGCGGGGACAGGCCTAGTGGTGCGCGACGAACCGGCGCCTGCCTCCCAACAGTCGCCTCAGGGCGCCTAGAGCGTGACGCCGAAAGTGGGAACCGGTTTCGGCGCGCATCACGCTCTCAGTATTTGATTTAGAGCCTCGCGCTGCTTGCCATCGGAGACGGCGCTGGCGACAGTGCGCAACCTTTGGGTGGGGAAGCCGGATGCGCAATCTTTTTGTTGTTTTCGCCGCCACCGTCCTTGTGAGCCTCGCGGGGCCGGGCGCGATGGCCCAGGCTGCGGCGCAACCCGCAACGCCCGCCTCAGTCTCCGCCGATCGCCTGTCCGACGCGGCCGTTCGCCAGATACTCGCCCAGCGGATCGATACCGATCGCCAGAGTCTGGGGATCGTGGTCGGCGTGATCGACGCCCGAGGTCGGCGGGTGATCGCCCACGGTGTGACCGGCGGCGGCGGCAAACCGGTCGACGGGCGAACGCTGTTCGAAATCGGCTCGGTTACCAAGGCTCTGACCGGCCTGCTGCTGGCCGACATGGCCCGGCGCGGTGAGGTCAAGCTGAATGATCCCGTGGCGCAGCATCTGCCGCCGGGAACGGTCGTGCCGACCCGCAGCGGCAAGGCCATCACCCTGATCGACCTTTCCACCCACACCTCGGGCCTGCCGCGCCTGCCGACCAACATGGCGCCCAAGGACCCGCTCAACCCCTATGCGGACTATACCGAGGCTCAGCTGGACGCCTTCCTGCGCGACTACGCCCTGCCGCGAGACATCGGCGCGACCTATGAGTACTCGAACCTGGGAGTGGGCTTGCTGGGCAGGGCCTTGGCCTATCGCGCCGGCGGAGACTACGAGACCGTGTTGCGCCAGCGGGTGCTGACGCCGCTGGGCATGAGCGACACCGCCATCGCCCTGTCACCGACCCAGGCCGCGCGCTTCTCCAGCGGCCATAACGCGGCGCTGGAATCCACGACGCATTGGGACCTGCCCAGCCTGGCCGGCGCGGGCGCCCTGCGCTCCACCGCCGACGACCTTCTGAAGCTGCTGGCCGCCGAACTGGGCTACGCGGACACGCCGCTGCAATCCGCGATGGCCGACCAGCTGGTTCCGCGTCGCCCGGCCGGCGGCGGCGTCGAGGTCGCGCTGGGCTGGCACGTCTGGCCGACACCCGAGGGCGATATCGTCTCGCACAATGGCGGCACCATGGGCTTTCAGAGCTTCGTGGGATTCAATCGCAAGACGGGCCTGGGCGTCGTGGTGCTCAGCAACGCGGCCGGATCTATGGGCGTGGACGATATCGGGCTGCACCTGATGGCTGGACGGCCTCTGAAGACCGCCCCCAAGACGCGGGTCGCGGTCCCACTACCGGCGGCGGCCTTCGACAAGCTGGTCGGGCGCTACGGCATGGCCCCCGGGATGGTGATGACGATCCGCCGCGATGGCGAGCGCATGCTGGGTCAGCTGACCGGGCAGCCGACGGTCGAGTTGTTCGCCGAAAGCCCAACGACCTTCTTCCTCAAGGTGGTCGACGCCCAATTGACCTTCACCGTCGACGCCGAAGGGCGCGGAACATCGGTGACGCTGCATCAGAACGGCCAGAACACGACGGCCCCGCGCCTGACCGAAGGGGCTGAAGCGCCCGCGCCGTCGCGCCCGGCCAAGGTGGCGGCTCTGTCCGTCGCCGAGTTGGACGCCCTGACGGGCCGGTACGCTCTGGCTCCCGGATTCATCGTCGCCGTGACCCGCAAAGGTCAGAGCCTATTCGCCCAACTCACCGGCCAGCCTGAGTTCGAGGTGTTTCCTGAAAGCGCGACACGGGTTGTCTGGACCGTCGTTCCCGCCGCCGCCAGCTTTACGCTGGGCCCGGATGGGAAAGCCGTGAGCCTGACATTGCACCAGGGCGGCCGCGACATGCCCGCGCCGCGACAGCCTTAAACGCTGGCCGGTTTAGATGAGGCGCCCATCGAAAGGGGCGCCTCGGCCCTAAGCCTTCTTCAGCCAGCGCGCGCGCAGCTTGGCGACGTTGGGCGGGTCGGCGCGGAAGTCCGAGGCCAAACCCAGGCGCGCGTTGCACGACGGGCAGCGCACGTGGTCCTCGGCGGCCAGCTCCGTCGGCGGGTCGAAGCGCGTGCCGCAGGGCTTGCACTTCCAGTCGCCAACGACCGGGACCGGAGGCGGCGGCGGAGGGGCCGCTGCAGGGGGCGTGAACACGGTGGTGCGAGCCGACGGCTTGACCATGCGCTCGAGCGGCGGCGGGCCACCGGGAGCGGCGACGGCGCTCTTCAGGCTCAGGGTCTTGCGGCGCGGGGGCTCGCTGTCGCTCATGGTCTCGCTGACGGTTCTAGGTGCTAACCGGGGCTTGCTGCATGAAAGCGGCCGGAAACACAAGCCCGACGGGGCCTAGCCCCTTACCAATGCGGCTTCAGGCTGAAGGACAGGGCGACGACGTCGTCCTTCTGGGTGGCCAGGCCCAGCACGCCTTCCTTGGCCCGGATCTCGCGGTGGATATAGCCGAACGAGGCCTGCATCGGCCCCTTGCGCCAGGCGACGCCCGCCTGACTGTCGCCGATCAGGCGGCTGGTCACGTCTTGTGACAGGCCTGCGCGAGACCAATCGCCGTTCTGGCCCCGCAGCATGTTGAACCCGACGGCGCGACCGCTGGCGGCGGCGTAGATGTACCAACGTCCCCGCGTTCCGAAAGCTTCGCCGCCTTCGCGAACGCCCAGCGCGTCGGTGACCCGGTCGCCCATGTTCTTCTTCGTGCCCAGACGCACCGTGGCGCCGGCCTCGGCCGAGCCGCCGGCCCCGCCAAAGCCCACGCCCGCGTGCGGGGTGACGTCCAGGGCGTACTTGCGGCCCTTCAGCATCACCGCTGACGGCCAGCCCCGGGTGAGGGTCACATCGACGTCTCGCAGCTCATAGGCGTCGCTGTCGGGGCGCACCAGGGTCAGGGGAGCGACGGTCGCCGTGCGAGGCACGCCCGCCATCGAGACACGAACCTGGCTGATCGGACCGCCCGCCTCGCTCTGGTAGGCCACGGCGGTCGAGCGCCAGATGACCGGACCAGCGCCGTCATAGTAGCGGTCAACGTCGAGAATCCGCGCATCGCCCGCCATGGCGGCCGCCGGGGTCAGGCCAAACCCGCCCTCCAGCTGAGCCTGCGGAGCGCCGATAGGACGCGCGAGAAGGCCCATCGCGGTTAGCGATAGTGGCGGCGCCGCCTCGGGCTTGACCTGGAATGAATAGGAACCTGGCGACTGGGCGACGGCGATCGAGGGGGCCAAGATCGCGCCCCCCACGGCAAACACGGTAAGCTTTCCAATCGCCCGCATCGCGGACTCCCAGACCCCGGTGTTTCCAACCTACGCGTCCCATCCCGGCTGTCACGGGGGCTAAAGCGCGCAGGTGACAACCACTGTGCGCCAACAGGGTTCCCGGAATGTGAAAAAGGCGGCGCGATCGCTCGCGCCGCCCCCTCGAAAAGCTTCACATCGGCGTTACTGGCAGGCCAGGCACTCGTCGTAGTCGGTCTTTTCCGGAACGTCGAAGCCACCGGTCGTGGCCTCGGCCTTGTCGTCGGCGCCGGCGTAGGCCGCGCGCTGCACCGACTTGGAGCGCAGGTAGTACAGCGATTTGACGCCACGCTCCCAGGCGGTCCAGTGCAGCATGTGCAGGTCCCACTTGTCGACGTCGCCCGGCAGGAAGACGTTGACCGACTGGCTCTGGCAGATTTCCGGCGTGCGGTCGGCGGCCAGTTCGATCACCCAGCGCTGGTCCAGTTCGAAGGCGGTCTTGTAGACGTCCTTCTCGTCCTGGCTGAGGAACTCGAGGTGCTGGACCGAGCCTTCGTTCTCCAGGATCGAACCCCACACCGCGTCGGTGTTGTGGCCCTTCTCCTCGAGCAGCTTCTCCAGATAGGGGTTCTTCACCGCGAACGAGCCCGACAGGGTCTTGTGGGTGTAGATGTTGGCCGGGATCGGCTCGATGCCGGCCGAGGTGCCGCCGCAGATGATCGAGATCGAGGCGGTCGGCGCAATGGCCAGCTTGTGCGAGAAGCGCTCCATCGATCCGCGATCGGCGGCGTCCGGGCACGGGCCCTTCTCTTCGCCCAGCTTGATCGACGCCTTGTCGGCCTCACGGCGCAGGTGCTTGAACATCCGCATGTTCCAGCTCTTGGCCAGGGCGCTCTCGAACGGGACGTTCTGGCTCTGCAGGAAGCTGTGGAAGCCCATCAAGCCCAGACCCACCGAGCGCTCGCGCATGGCGGCGTAGGCGGCGGCGGACGCGGCGTCGGGCGCGCGGTCGATGAAGTCCTGCAGCACGTTGTCGAGGAAGCGCATGACGTCCTCGATGAACGTCGGGTGGTCGCGCCACTCCAGATAGGTCTCGGCGTTCACCGACGACAGGCAGCAGACCGCAGTGCGCTCATTGCCCAGGTGATCGGTGCCGGTGTGCAACATGATCTCGCTGCACAGGTTCGACTGGCGCACCTTCAGGCCCAGCTCGCGCTGGAACGAGGGCATGGCGCGGTTCACGGTGTCGGAGAAGATCAGGTAGGGCTCGCCGGTCTGCAGGCGCAGCTCCAGAACCTTCTGCCAGAGGGCGCGGGCGTCGACTTCGCGCAGCACCTCATTGGTCTTGGGCGAGCGCAGGCCGAACTTGGTCCCGTCACGCACCGCATGCATGAACTCGTCGGTGATCGACAGGCCATGGTGCAGGTTTAGGGACTTGCGGTTGAAGTCGCCCGACGGCTTGCGGATCTCGAGGAACTCCTCGATCTCCGGATGGTGGATGTCCAGATACACCGCCGCCGAGCCGCGGCGCAGGCTGCCCTGGCTGATCGCCAGCGTCAGCGAGTCCATCACGCGGATGAAGGGGATGATGCCCGAGGTCTGGCCCTGGCCCTTCACCTTCTCGCCGATCGAGCGCACGCCGCCCCAGTAGGTGCCGATGCCGCCGCCGTTGGCCGCCAGCCAGACGTTCTCGTTCCAGACGCCCAGGATGCCGTCCAGGCTGTCGTTGACGGCGTTCAGGAAGCAGCTGATCGGCAGACCGCGCTCGGCGCCGCCGTTACTCAGCACCGGGGTGGCCGGCATGAACCACAGGCGGCTCATATAGTCGTAGACGCGCTGGGCGTGATCGGCGTCGTCGGCGAACGCCGTCGAGACGCGCGCAAACATGTCCTGATAGCTCTCGCCCGGCAGCAGGTAGCGGTCTTCCAGCGTGGTCTTGCCGAAGTCGGTCAACAGGGCGTCGCGCGAGCGGTCGACCTCGACCTTGCGCACCAGCGCCAATTGCGGGCGCTTGGCGGGCTTGATCGCCGCCAGACGGGCCTCATTTCGGACGCTCGACTTCACCGCTTCACTGCCGTTCATGACCAAAATCCATGCTCAATCAGCGTGTTCCGGAGAAGGAAATATCCTCGCCAGCCGCTATATCTTGTGGCTGAGGAGCCCCCTCAACCCAAATATGGGGCCACACTGGTGAATGACTCGTCAACGCCCCTGGGCCGAGTTTTTCGTTAACAACCTGTGAACGCCACCAACTTGCATAGGCGGGACAAGGGGTTGCCTCCACGAACTTTTTTCACCCGCGACAGACCGCCGCAAGGCGCCGATAGGCGTCCGCCCCCGGACAACAATGTTCGCCCAGAGGGCGAGCACAAGGCAGGGTGGCGAATGCAGCGGAAGGCCGCTTGAGGGCGCCGCAGCGGTCAGCGCGTGACCTCCCGGACGGCAAGGGTTTTGGACGCAGGCAGCGGGCCCGCGAGCCCGCAAAGCGCGTCGCTCTCTCTTCCAGACACACGCGAGTTGATCGAGATCGTCGAACGGCGGTTCAGCGGTTCCTTCACACCATCGCCGGTGGCGACGGCCGGAGCGCTTTCACCCTTCCAGTCGACGCCCAGCACGCCCGGCGCGACGCCTTGCGAGACCAGAGCGTCAGCCACGGCGCGCGCACGGCGCTCCGAGAGCTTGGCGTTGTACTTCGGCGAACCCGAGGTGTCGGTGTGGCCGACGACGATGATCTTCGTCGCCTTACCGTCGTTCGAGTACTTGGCCGCTTCCATGACCACCGATTGGGCTTCCGGCGTCAGGACCGATTGGTCGAACGGGAAGTAAACGATGAACTCACGGGCCTCGAAAGCCGGCGGCGGCGGCGGAGGCGGCGGCGGCGGCGGGGGAGGCGGGGGAGGCGGGGGCGGCGGAGGCGGGGGCGGCGGGGGCGGCGGCGGCGGCGGCGACGCGAACGAGTAACGGAGACCCACGGTCACCGACTGGTCCTTGTATTGACCCTGGAACGCGCCCGGCTGCAGGAAGCTCGAACCCGTGGTCGCCCACTTGTGGTCCGCGCCCGTCAGGTAGCGGTAGGTGAAATCGATCTTCAGCTTGTCGGTGGCCTTGACCGAAGCGCCGGCGAGCGCCTGGTAGGCGAACGAGACATCGGCGTCATCGCCCGACAGGTTTTGGATCGCCGGGTTGGTCGCGGTGACCGCGCCCACGCCGCTGAACTGACCCAGGACATTGACGTCCACGCGGTTCACGCCGACGCCGACGCCGACGAACGGGTTCAACCAAGCGTCCGGAGCGAAGTCATAGATGACGTTCGCCATCAGGCTCCAGGAGTCAATCGAGCCGTCCGGCGAGCCGCAGGTCTGCGAGGACGACGTGCGGGTGACGCCCGGGGTGCAGAGCGCGATAGGCTGCTGGCGCACGGCGTTGCCGTGGACGCTATTCAGGTCGCCGGGGCGATAGCCGCCCTCGACTTCAGCGCGCCAGTTCTTGTTGAACTGGTAACCGAGACGGACGAAACCCGTCCAATCGTTCTCCGACTTCCAAGCCCAGTGCGCGTATTCGCCGTCCGGCAGCGTCTGGTTCGAGGTCGTCTTGATGCTTTGCGGCCAGTGTTGGCCGAGGTCGACCGCGCCGTACCAGCCGGTCTCTTGGGCCGAAACGCCCGACGCGGCGAACACCGCGGCCAGAGCAGCTCCCGCCAGGAGGTTGAGTTTCATTGTTGAAGAGCCCTCTATTGCCCTGCCCAGGCCGGGGAGACCGACCGAGCATCGTTATACCAAGGCGAACGCCACGGGAAAGTGTCAGCAAAGACACACTCGTCAGGTTTCGCCTCCACCGTCCGGCAGCAGGGTGAAACGAGACCGCCCCTCAGAATCAACTTCCGAGCGTGCCCGCCGACATCCACGAAAAGCCAGGCGTCAGCTCCGCTGGGTTCGCACGGGAACCGTTTGCGCGCAAGGGCTTGGAGCCAGGAAGAAGCCAATTAGAGCCACGAAGCGGCCAAGAGTTGGCGAAACGACGCTCAAAGCCCTCTTCTTGGGTCTGATTTAGCGAGATCCAGGACGGCGGCGTCTAGAGCGCATTCGGTTCAAGTGTGAGCGGCTAAACCGCTCGAACGCGCTCTCAACGCCTGAAACAGAGCCCGTTATATCTGACTTGGACGATCCGCCTGAACCAGACAGGCCTAGTCGAGGGTTGTTCTGTACCGCGCCATCGCCAGCCCCGAGATCACGACGACAAAGGCGACCAAAGCCGCCAGGCTTGGCCAGAGCTGAGCGATATCCAGACCCTTCAGCAAAGCGCCGCGCACGATCCGGAGGAAGTGGGTCACCGGGATCAGGCTTCCCAGAGCCTGAGCCCAGTCCGGCATGCCGCGAAACGGGAACATGAAGCCGGACAGAAGGATCGAGGGCATCATGTAGAAGAACGACATCTGCATCGCCTGCAGTTGCGTTCTCGCCAAGGTCGAGATCAGAAAGCCCAGGGCCAGCGAGCCAACGATAAAGAGCAGCACCCCCAAGGCCAGCGCCAGCCAGCCCCCGGCCATGGGCACGGCGAACAGCGTCTTGGCCAGGGCCAGGATCACCGCCGTCTGCACGAGCCCCACGACCACATAGGGCGCCAGCTTGCCAATCATCACCTCGATGGGCCGCGCCGGCGTCGCCAGCAGGCTCTCCATGGTTCCGCGCTCGTACTCGCGGGTGACGCCCAGCGAGGTCATCATGACCAGGGTCATCGATAGGATCACCCCCAGAAGTCCCGGCACGATGTTGTAGGCCGTGATGGCCTCGGGATTGTATCGCCGGTGGATCACCACCTCGAACGGCTCGCCGCCGGGGCGCGCGGCGGCGCCGACCAGATCGCGCAAGAGCGCCGTGCGCGGCAGGCTGGCCAAGGCCGCGATCGCCCCGCCGGTGGCCGCAGGGTCCGAGGCGTCGGCCTCGACCAGAATCTGCGCGCCGTCGCCGCGCACCACGTTCCGCGTGAAGTCGGCGGGGATGGTCAGGGCGAACTGCACCTCGCCACGCGCCACGGCCTCGTCGAGCTCCGCCGGCGACGACGCCGTTCGCACGACCTTGAAGTAGCCGCTGTTGATGAGCGCCGAGACTGTCGAGCGCGCCATCGGCCCCTGATCCTGCACAAGGATCGCGGTGGGCAGGTCGCGCGGGTCGCTGTTGATGGCGTAGCCGAACAACAACAGTTGCATGATCGGCAAGACCAGGATCATCGCATAGGTCAGCCGGTCACGGGTGAGCTGGATGAACTCCTTGACCAGCACGGCCAGGATGCGCGCCCCGGACAGCCGATGGGACGTCGCCCGGCTCATTGGAAATTGTCCGAAGACTGACTCATCAGGCGGATGAATACGTCCTCCAGGGTCGGCTTCACCTCGCTCCAGACGAAGGGCGGGCGCCGATAGGGCGCGATGGCCGCCTCCAGGGCCGCCCGATCCGTCCCGCTGACATGCAGGGCCGCCCCGAACGGCGCGGCCATCAACACGCCGGACGCGGCGGCGAGATCGCGGGAAAGCCGGTCGGCCCCCGCGCCTTCGGCTCGGAAGGTGACAAGGCCCGAGGCGGCGATCACCGCATCCGCCGTTCCCCGCGCCATAAGGGTCCCATAGGCGATGTAGGCGATGTCGTGGCAGCGCTCGGCCTCGTCCATGTAGTGGGTCGAGACCATCACGGTCAGTCCCTCGGCCGACAGGGCGTGGATCTCGTCCCAGAACTCGCGGCGCGCCTTGGGGTCAACGCCGGCGGTGGGCTCGTCCAGCAGCAGCAGACGCGGCGCGTGCAGTACGCTGGCCGCCAGGGCCAGGCGCTGCTTCCAGCCGCCTGACAGGCTTCCCGCCAGCTGCTTGCGTCGCGCCGTCAGCCCCAACCGCTCCAGGCTGTCGCGCACCCGCTCGCGCCGGCGATCCAGTTCGTGCACCCGGGCGACGAAGTCGAGGTTCTCCTCGATCGACAGGTCCTCATAGAGCGAGAACTTCTGGGTCATGTAGCCCGTCTGGCGCTTGACCGCCTCGGCCTCCCTCCGGAAGTCCAGGCCCAGCACTCGCCCTTCGCCGCTATCGGGCGTCAGCAGGCCGCACAGCATGCGCAGCGTCGTGGTCTTGCCCGAGCCGTTGGGCCCGAGGAAGCCGGTGATCCGGCCCTTCTCGACCTGGATCGAGACGTCGCGCACCACATGGCGAGGGCCAAAGCGCTTGTTCAGCCCCGAGACGTCGACGGCCAGGTCGCTCATGCGCCGTCGCCCAAGGGCGTGATGTCGATCGGCTGCCCCGGCGCTAGGGAAGGACCCGCTGCGGGCCTGGCCTCGACCAGGAACACCAACCGCTGACGCGACTCGCGGCTGTAGATCACCGGTGGGGTGAACTCCGCGCGGGGGGACACATAGTTGATCTGCGCCGACCGCGCCGCGCCGCACCCGTCACAGGAAAAGCGCACCGTCCGCCCGACCCGGTAGCGAGCGACCTCCGCCTCCGGCACGAAGAAGCGCAGGCGCACGCGATCGTCCGACAGGAGCGCGACCACGGGCTGGTTGGCGGCGACCCATTCGCCGGGCTGGTAGAACACGTCCTGCACCCGCGCGGCGACGGGCGCGCGCGGGCCAATCTGGTCCAGGCGACTCTGGGCGGCGACAAGGCCTTGCTCGGCGGCGGCCACAGCCGCCTCGGCGGCAGCGACCGCATCGGACCGCCCGCCCAGGCTCCCAACAGCCTTGCGCCGCCCCACCGCGACAGCATTGGCGCGCGCGGCGTCCAAGCCGGCCTTGGCTTGGTCCAGGCGCGCCTTGGCGTAGACGCCCCTGGCCACCAGTGGCTGAACGCGATCGAACTCGGCTTGGGCTTCGTTCACCCGCGCCACGGCGGCGAGGCGTTCGGCGTCATAGACCGCGAGCTCCTGCGGCCGCTGCCCCTTGCGCGCGTCCTCCAACTGCGCCCGGGCCATCGCCACCTGGGCGGCGGCCTGATCGCGCGCGGCGGTCAACTGCGCCGCGTCCAGCGCGAACAGCGGCTGGCCGGCCGCGACGCGATCCCCGCGCTGGACCACCACGGCGCTGACCAGGCCCGCGTTGGCGGCGCCGACATAAAGCGTCTCACCCTCGACATAGCCTGAGAGACGATGGGGCCGTTGGGCGTCAGGGCCCCACAGGCGCCACCCCAGAAAGCCGACGGCGCCGATCACAACGGCGGCGGCCGCGATACGAACCGGAAGCTTCATGGCAGCACCATCACGCGAGAGGCGAGGCCCGTCAGCACCGTCTCACAGTGCTGCAGGGCCAGGACTTCGAGATCAACAGCGGAGGCCCCGACCGGCGCGAAGGTCTCCTGCCAGAGCACGCCCATCAGCAGCGGCCCGATGATGCTGAACGCCTGGAGGCGGGCGTCGCCAGGACGAATCTCGCCACGGGCCTGCGCGCGCTCCAACACGCCGGTGAGCGCCCCCAAGGCCCGACTGATCACCTCGTCGTGCCAGACGCGGGCGAGTTCGGGAAAGTTTCGCGATTCGCCGATCACCAGCTTGGCGACCGCCCCGACCCGCGAGGAGCCGGCCATTGCGACGATGCGCCCAACAGCCAGACGAAGCAGGTCCGGAAAGGGCAGCGTCGCGTGCGCCAGCATGCCTTCGACCACATCGATGTTGGGGACCACCGCCTCGCGGACAACCGCGCGGAAGATGTCTTCCTTGGTCTCGAAATAGAGGTAGAGCGCGCCCTTAGAGATGCCGGCTCGCTTGGCGATCTCGTCCAGCTTGGCTGCGGCGAAGCCCTTTTCCGCGAACACCTCGAGCGCGGCCTGGACGATCTCGCCCGGCCTTGCGTCGCTTCGCCGCCGCCATTTGGGGGTCCCGGCCTGCATGTTTCCAAACCCAAAACTAACTAACCAGCCGGTTATATATTAAATCCCGGAGAAGCTCAACCGTGAGGATGCGCAGGCTGACGGCTGGGGGCGCCGACAGATGAGATCGAGGCCCTAAGCCCGCGCGCTAACCAGCCAGCAGGCTGAGTCCATGCGCGCGGCTCCGTCCTGGACACGCGGAGCCAGGGCGGCGGCCACGGCGTCTCGCACCTGGGCCCTCAGGGCCTCGTCAGCTTGCGACAGGATGGGATTGAGCGGCCCGACGCGCAGGCTCATGGTCATCAGCTCCTCGAAGCTGACCGGCGTGGGGTCGTCGAGCGGCGCGATGGCGATATCGCGCCAGCCGGCCTCAGCCAGGATGGACCGCACCCGCTCGGGATCGGCGAAGGCGAAGCGGCCCGGCGCATTGCGCTCGAACTTCGGAACCTCAGGCAGGAACGGCGCCGCGGCCTCCAGCGGGACCTGCGAGATCGGGTTGTCCTCAGGGCTACGCCAGCAAACAAAGGCCAGCCGCCCGCCGGGCCTCAGGGCGCGCCGCAGGTTGGCGAAGGCGGCGACGGGATCGGGAAAGAACATGACGCCAAAGCGCGAGACGATGGCGTCGAACGTCGCGCCAAAATCGTGGGTCTGGGCGTCGGCGTGGACGAAGTTGACCCCCTCCAGTTCCTGCTCGCCCGCCCGGCGGCGCGCCAGCTCCAGCAAGGCGCCGGAGATGTCGGCCCCCACTGCGCGACCTTGGGGCCCTACGCGCCAGGCGACCTCGAAGGTGGTGGCGCCCGAACCGCAGCCGACGTCCAGCACCGTCTCGCCGGCGCGGAGGTCGACGCGGTCCACGACCGCCTTGGCGATCGGCTGGTACATCCGGTCCAGCAAGGCCTGCTGCTCGACCCAGACCCGTCCGGCCCGGTCCCAATAGGCCGACATATCCGTCGCCACGCCGCTCATTCGTCATCTCCCGCTTTCACGAGATAGGTACGCGCTCGGCGCGTCACCGCAAGCTGGCGTCGCGCAGACGTCGACGGCGGCCGCCCAGAGCGTCTGGCCGGTTCAGCTTCTTGCGGTACTCGTCGCGGCGCTCGTGGATCGAGGCGATGACCAGGCCCATCGGCACGCCGATGTCGACCAGCACCGCTTCGGACAGCTGCAGGCTGGCCTCGATGGTCTCGGGCACGGCGTCCGACGCGCCCAGCTCGTATAGGCGGGCCGCGTGGCGGGCGTCGCGGGCGCGGACCACGATCGGCACGTCCGGGCGCGCCCCGCGCGCGGCGACGACCACCGCCTCGGCCACCTCGAAGGCGTCCATGGTCACGACCACCGCCCGCGCCGTGGCCAGGCCGCAGCGCTGCAGGAGCTCAAGACGCGAGGCGTCGCCGTAATAGATGCGGGCGCCGTCGCGGCGGCCCTGCTCGACCAGGCGCGCGTCACGCTCCACGGCGATCCAGGGCAGGTCGTGGCGGCCCAGCATGTCGCCGACCAGCTTGCCCACCCGGCCATAGCCGATCACCAGCACCTGCCCCGCCGGTTCCGGCCCCACGCGGTCCGGCTCATTGGCGGTCGACGGCGGGGTCTCGCTGATCGGCAGCGGCGCGTTCTTGCGGCCCAGATAACCGCCCAGCGCCGCCAGGCCCGGGATCAGGAACATGGTCAGGGTGGCCGAGACCAGAACCGCCTGGCCGATGGCCGGCGCGACGACTTGGGCGTTCATGGCGTTGTCCAGCAGCACGAAGGCGAACTCGCCGCCGGCCGCCAGGATCAAGGCCGCCTCGATCGCCGCGCGGCGGTTCAGCCCCATCAGGAGCCCGCTGCCGAACACCACGCTCGTCTTCACCACCAAGAGGCCGAGCGCCGTGGCCAGGATCGTGGCCGGTTGCGCGGCCAGCAGCGACAGGTCCAGGCGAATGCCCAGCGAGACGAAGAACAGCGACAGCAACAGGCCCTTGAACGGCTCGATCTTGACCTCGACCTCGTGGCGATACTCGGTCTCGGCCAGCAGCACCCCGGCCACGAACGCGCCCAGCGCCATCGACAGCCCCGACAGCGCCGCCACCATGCCCGCGCCGATGATCACCAGCAGGCAGGCGGCCATGAACATCTCTTCGCTCTTGGCCTTGGCCACCGACTTCAGCATCGGCCGCAGCGCCAGGCGCCCGACCAGCACGATCGCCGCGAGGCCTAAGGCCGCCGGGGCCAGGGCCAGCAGGTCCTGAAGCTGAAAGGTCCCGTTGCCGCGCCCCAGGATGGCCAGGGTGATCAGGATCGGCGCGACGGCCAGATCCTGGAACAGCAGGACCGAGAAGGTGGCGCGGCCGGCCTCGGAATGCAGGCGGCGGCGCTCGGCCAGCACCGGCACGGCGATGGCGGTCGACGACAGGGTCAGGGCCGCGCCAATGGTCAGGGCCGCCACGGGCTCAAGGCCCAGCAGCATCCCGCCCGCGCCCAGGGCCAGCGAGCAGCCGATCACCTGCACCGCGCCCAGGCCAAACACCCACTTGCGCATCAGCCGCAGGCGCTCCCACGACAGCTCCAGGCCGATCATGAACAGCAGGAAGACGACGCCGAACTCGGCCAGCTGGGCGATTTCATCCGGGTTGTCGACGGTGACGTAGTCGAGCCACGGCGCGATGTGGATGAACCGGCCCAGACCGAACGGCCCCAGGATCACCCCGGCCAGCAGATAGCCCAGGATCGGATTGATCTTCAGGCGCTTGAAGATCGGCGCAACGATGCCGGCGGTCGCCAGGAACAGGACCAGGTCCTTGTAGCTCTCTGGGGAAACCTCGTGCGCCACGCGCCCTCCGCTCTCGTTGCTAAATCGAACGCTTGAACCGCACGCCCGGCCCCGCCTCGTCGCCCGCGATCAGCGACACCCCCGCCGCCTCGATCGCCTCGATGAGGAGCCGTTCGGTGCTGTGGTGCAAGGCGTGACGCTCGGTCTCGAAGTCCTTGACCGTGCTGCGCGAGACGCCCGCCCGATCCGCAAGCTCGCCCTGGGACCAGTTGATCAGTCCGCGCGCGGCCCGGCATTGCGCGGGTAGAAGAATTTTTGCGTGAGGCATCTG